>JANOUM010000671.1:0-5816 GCA_031416855.1 Rhodoferax sp.
GGTGAAAAATGGACCGCTGCGGTCGGTTTGCAGCCGGCGAATCCCAAGCCCGACAGGCTCCTAGGGCCGACGACTCCTCCTTTATGCCGCTCCACGGAATGCCCATCGGCCTGATCCTGCGCGCGTGGTGGGTGTTCACTCTCCGAAAGCCATCCCTGTGCGCTGCCGGGGAGGCTGGGGCGGGCGGCGCAGCGAAATAAAGGAGGAGCCGGGAGCCGCAGGCGGACGGCGGGGGACATTCGCGTAGCCGCCCGCCCCTGCCTCGCCGGCCCGCCAAGAGATCAAGCGTGAAAAGGCAGCGGACCGCAAACCAACCAACAATCTCAACGCTTGTGCAACACCCGCCAGCCCGCAAAATCGGTTTTGCTCTGATCGTCGGTGGGCGGATAAAGCCCGAGGATCGAGCGGCCTTCGTGCACCTTCTCGGTGACGAAATCCTCGAACGCCGTCATCTCCACCGCCTCGGCAGCGATCTCGTCGGCCAGGTGGGCCGGGATGACGATCACGCCTTCGGCATCCCCCACCACCACGTCACCCGGGAACACCGCCACATCACCGCATCCGATGGGCAGGTTGATGTCGATGGCCTGGTGCAGCGTAAGGTTGGTGGGCGCGCTGGGGCGATGGTGGTAGGCCGGCATCGACAGCCTGCTGATTTCCGGCGAATCGCGAAAACCGCCGTCCGTGACCACACCGGCCACGCCCCGTTTCATCAGACGGCTCACCAGGATGCCGCCAGCAGAGGCAGCACGCGCGTCCTTGCGGCTGTCGATGACCAGCACCGCACCGGGTGGGCATTGCTCCACCGCCACCCGTTGCGGATGCCCGCGGTCGAGGAACACGCTGATCGGATTGAGGTCTTCCCGCGCCGGGATGTAGCGCAGCGTGAACGCCTCGCCCACCATGTTGGGCAGGCTGGCATTGAGCGGACGCACGTCCTGGATGAACTGGTTGCGCAGTCCACGCTTGAACAGCGCGGTGCACAGCGTGGCGACGCTCACGGTCATGAGCTTGTTGCGGGTGTCGGTGATCAATGGCATGGCAGGTTCCAGCAACGGGAGTGAAAGAAGGTGCGGCGCCGGGCGCAGCGGTCAAAAAATATCGGGCTCGGGCACCGGCGCGCCGAACGCGGTTTCGAGGTAATCGAAATCGCAGCCGTCGTCGGCCTGCAGGATATGGCGGCTGAACATCCAGCCATACCCACGCTCGTAACGCGGCGCTGGCGCGACCCAGGCCGCGCGACGCGTGGCGAGTTCCGCGTCGCTCACCTCCAGGTGGATGCGGCGCGCCGCCACATCCACGGTGATCAGGTCGCCGGTGCGGACCAGCGCCAACGGGCCACCGATATAGGCTTCGGGCGCGGCGTGCAGGATGCAGGCGCCGTAACTGGTGCCGCTCATGCGCGCGTCGCTCAGGCGCAGCATGTCGCGCACGCCTTGCTTCACCAGCTTGAGCGGGATCGGCAACATGCCCCACTCGGGCATGCCGGGGCCGCCCTTGGGGCCGGCGTTGCGCAGCACCAGGATGTGGTCGGCGGTCACGTCGAGGTGCTCGTCGTCGACTGCTGCCTTCATCTCGGGGTAGCTGTCGAACACCAGCGCCGGGCCGGTGTGCTTGAGGTAACGCGGCGCGCAGGCGCTGGGCTTGATCACCGCGCCGCCCGGGGCGATGTTGCCGCGCAACACGGCCAGTGCGCCCTCGGCATACAGCGGGTTGTCCAGCGGGCGGATCACGTCGTGGTTGTAGACCTCGGCACCAGCGATGTTCTCGCCCACGCTGCGGCCGGTGACCGTCATCGCATCGAGCTTCAGGTGCGGTGCCAGGCGGTTCATCAGCGCGGGCAGGCCGCCGGCGTAATAGAAGTCCTCCATCAGGTACTTGTCACCCGAGGGCCGGATATTGGCGATCACCGGCACGCGGCGGCTGGCGGCATCGAAGTCGTCCAGTCCCACGGTGCAGTGTTCGCCGGCGCGGCGCGACATGGCCACCAGATGGATGATCGCGTTGGTGGAGCAGCCCATCGCCATCGCCACGGCGATGCCGTTGTCAAAACTGGCGCGGCTGAGCACGCGCGCCGGCGTCAGGTCTTCCCACACCATGTCGACGATGCGCCGGCCGCATGCCGCAGCCATGCGCGGGTGGCCGGCGTCGGGCGCGGGAATGCTGGAAGCACCTGGCAGGGTGAGGCCGATCGCCTCAGCGATGCCCATCATGGTGGCTGCCGTTCCCATGGTCATGCAGGTACCATGGCTGCGGGCTATGCCGGCCTCGACCTCGAGCCACTGCGCCTGCGTGATCTTGCCCGCGCGGCGTTCGTCCCAGAATTTCCAGCCGTCCGACCCGGAACCGAGCACCTGGCCCTTCCAGTTGCCGCGCAGCATCGGGCCGGCGGGCAGGTACAGGAACGGCAAGCCGGCGGACAGCGCACCCATCACCAACCCAGGCGTGGTCTTGTCGCAGCCGCCCATCAGCACCGCGCCATCGACGGGATGGCTGCGGATCAGCTCCTCGGTCTCCATGGCCAACATGTTGCGGTAGAGCATGGTGGTGGGCTTGACGTATTGTTCGGCCAGCGAGATGGCGGGCAGCTCCAGCGGGAACCCGCCGGCCTGCAACACGCCACGTTTCACGTCTTCCACGCGCTGCTTGAAGTGGGTGTGGCAGGGGTTGATGTCCGACCAGGTGTTGATGATCGCGATCACCGGTTTGCCGGCCCAGTCTTCCGGGCCATAACCCATCTGCATGGCGCGCGAGCGGTGGCCGAAGGAACGCAGGTCGTCGGGTGCGAACCAGCGCGCGCTGCGCAGGGATTCTTTGGTTTTCGTGTTCATGGGGCTCCACTCAAGCCTCTAATGTACGGCTACGTCGACCGGGTTCCTCCACCGGAGTCGTCCACCTTGGCGCCTGCCGCCTGCGCCACAGGTGCTGCGTGTGCTACAACACATACAGGCTCCTCGGACAACCGGCACACTGCAGACTCGAAGACCGCGCCGCGGAGGTCTACGCCCACAAGCACCGCCCACCCCACAAGGAAACCCATGCAAATCCTGCTCCACTCCGACCCGAACACCGACGGCAGCCACCGGATGGCCGCGCATCTCCAGGAGGTCGTGCAAGACGCACTGGAGCGCTTCGGCACCCGCGTCACGCGGGTCGAAGCGCACCTGTCGGACGCCAACGGCAAGTCCAAGGCGGGTGGTGGTGACCTCCAGTGCACGCTGGAGGCCCGGCTGGTAGGGCTCGACGCGGTCGTCGTGAAGGACCATGCGGACACCGCGCACCAGGCGATTGACGGCGCGGTGCGCAAGCTCAAACGTGCGGTGGCGTCGGAGTTCGACAAGGTGGAAGACCAGGGGCACCGCGCCCAGCCCGACATGTTCGCCGCCCCCGGCACATCCGACTGAGCCGCGCCCCCGCGCGCCACCAATCGCGCCCGGCCCAAGCGCAGCCCGAGCCTTGCGATGCTTCAGGGGCATGCCTGGCCCATGCAGCGCTGAAACCGCGCTTACGGCATGGATATTTGATCTGGATCAGATCGTTCGGAGCCAGCCGGGCGCATGCTCTGTCCCGGGCGATTGCCTCACGCAGAATTTCAAACTTCCACGCGTGCCGCACTCTGCGGATCGAAACCCGGCGCAACCCGCCGGGTTTTCTTTGTCTGCGACCGGCTCTGCCCGGGGTGGCGGGAAGATTTGCAAGCAGCGCCTCGCGGCGACAAACCTTGCGCCCCGAACCCGGATGCGATGATCGGTGCATGAACTCCGTCGCCCGCGAAATGGTTGCGCTGCTGGAACCGGCCGCGCAGGTGCTGCCTGCGCCCCCCATCGCTGCACTGCACCTGGCGCCGCCATCCGCCGGCGGCCCCGTGCGCGAGCCGCTGCCATGAGCGGGTCCCCGGCCCGGATACCCGACCAGGCCCGCCTCAGCATTCTCTGCGCCCTGGGCGGCTCGCTTGCGTTTTCGCTCAACGACATCACCATCAAGTCGTTCACCGGCAGCTTGCCGCTGCACGAGGTAATCCTGTTCCGGGCGCTGATGGCATTGGCCTTCACGCTGGCATTGTTCGCGCCGGGAAAGGGCATCGCCGACGTGTTCCGAACGCAGCGCCTGGGCGCACACGTCGTTCGCGGCGTGTGTGTGGTGATCTCCAACCTGACCTACTTCCTGGCCCTCGCTGCGCTGCCGCTGGCCGAGACCTCGGCCATCTTTTTCATTGCCCCGCTGCTGATCACGGCGTTTTCGGCCGTGCTGCTGCGCGAACATGTCGGCCCCTTGCGCTGGGGCGCCCTGATCGTCGGCATGGCCGGCGTGTTGCTGATCGTCAGGCCGGGCTCGGCCGCGTTCCAGTGGGCGGTGCTGCTGCCTGCGGCGTCCGCGCTGGCCTATGCCGGGATGCACACCATGACCCGCAAGATGGGGATGACCGAGTCGGCCGCCACCATGGCCGTCTACATCCAGCTGACCTTCATCACGGTGTGTCTGGCGATGGGGCTGGTGTTCGGCCGCGGCCAGTTTGCCGGCACCGGCGACCCGTCGCTGGAGTTCCTGTTGCGCGCATGGGCCTGGCCCGGGCCGCACGAGTTGGCGCTTTTCGTGGCGGCGGGCGCCTGCAGCGCCACCGGCGGCTACCTCCTGTCGCAGGCCTACCGCAGCAGTGCAGCCGGCCTGGTCGCACCGTTCGAGTATTCAGCGCTTGTGCTGGCATTGTTCTGGGGCTTCTCGATCTGGGGCGAGGTACCAGGCGCGTTGTCGATGGCCGGCATCGTGTTGATCCTGTCGTCGGGCGTCCTGGTCGCCGCGCGTGCAGCCTGGCCGTCGATCCGGCCCGCACGGGGCTGAACCTGGAAGCGGCAGCTGCCCGCTTGGCTGCGGCCAGCGGTCCCGCGGGTCGCAGCCTCGGACTGGGTTGGTTTGGTCGCGCGGCACAGCAGCACGACTTGCATCAACATCTGGCACCATGCGACCATCGAGCCAGCTTGATGCCACATGACCGGGCACACGGCGCAGGGCGGCCCGAAGGAGCACCCATGACCAATTCCCTTGACCGGATCGCTGCGCGACTGCGCCAGCTCGGCCCGACCTCCGACCTGCCAGCGGTGCAGGCGCTGTACCAGCCGCTGCTGGCCAGCCAGCCGCGCGATGGTGTCACGATCCATCCGGACCTTCCCTACGGCGGCGATGCGCGTCAGGTGCTGGATGTCTACGCCCCGCAATCCGCGGTTCCCGGGCGCGCCCGCAAGCTGCCGGTGCTGGTGCACTTCCACGGCGGCGGTTTCATCCGCGGGGACAAGTCGAATCGTGCCAATGTGGGCTGGCACTTCGCCCGCCAGGACGTGCTGACGGTATTACCGAATTACCGGCTGGCCCCCGACGGCCAGTGGCCCAGCGGCCCGCAGGACGTGGTGGCAGTGTGGCGCTGGCTGCGCGCGAACCTGCGCGATTACGGCGGTGACCCAGCACGCATCGTGCTTATGGGCGAGTCGGCCGGCGCGGCGCACGTGGCAGCCGCCACCCTGATGCGCCGGTTTCAACCGGCTCGGGCCGACTGGAAGCCGGCTGGCGCGTTGTTGATGTCGGGGCCCTACAACCCGCGCCTGGAAGGAATGGCGCGCCGGCAATTCGGCATTGCGTCGCCCGACCCGCGCAACGACGCCTATGTCGGCGCCGACCCCGCCAGCTGGGATGGTGCCAGCATCGTCGACCATGTCGATGCGGCACCGTTCCCGCTGCTGATCAGTTTCGCCGAGCGCGACCTCATCCAGATGCAAGTGCAGGCCGGCGAGTTGTTTGCGCGGCTGGTGAGCCGCCACGGCTTC
>JANOUM010000672.1:0-2909 GCA_031416855.1 Rhodoferax sp.
TTTTTGCACCCGCGGGCGGCCCGGGCCACCAATCACCACCAGCCGCACATCGGAGCCGCCTCCAACGACGGCCGGGCACAGGGTGAAGGTTCCGGCCTGAAACGCCCCGGATGTCTGCTTGGCGGTGCCCGAGGCCGAGTAGGACACATAACGCGCCACCGGCGTGTTGCCGCGCAGGCGCAGCCCGGCCGGTGCGGCGCCCTGTTGCTGGACGATCAACTCATCGGGGTCGTGCTGGGCATTGTTGTTCACGTCGTGGAACACGATCCAGCCCTGCTCCCAGCCACCATCGGCCGTGCATTGCTGGCCGGTAGCGGATTTGCACAACACAGCGCGCCCATTGCGCTTGATGGCCTCGCTGCGGGCCAGATGCAGGCTGGCCAGAAAGGTGTGGGTGAGCGACGTCGTTCGTTGCGAGTTGAGCATGGCGCCCATGGACGGCACGGTGATAGCCAGCAAAACGGCGGCGATGGTGGCAACCACCAGCAACTCGACCAACGAAAACCCGCCGCTTGCGCGGGGCGGGGCCTGGTGCCTGGAGCAAGCAACTTGGGTGCACATCATGGTGGATGCCATGGTGCGACGGTGGGCGGTTCAGGTCATACCCCAAAAGCTGGACGCCTGGCGGGCTGCAGGCGGACATGGGCAAGGTTCATCAAGGTGGGCACAGAAATGCCGATGCGCTCGGCCCAGACTTTCAGTGCAGCGCGCCGCAGTCTTGCCACCGCGAGATCAGCACCCAGTCGCCACGGGGCGCAGCCGAACTGCCAGGCAGTTGGCGAAGGGCCGCCGAATCAAGCACCGCGTCGTGCTACGCTTTCTCCCATGCCTGATCCCCACGACAACGCCTACAAGAACCTGTTCTCCCACCCGCAGACAGTGCGCGATCTGCTGCGCGGGTTTGTCGACGAAGACTGGGTGGCCTGGTTGGACTTCGACACCCTTGAAAAGGTCAGCGGCAGCTACGTAAGCGACGACCTGCGCGACCGCGAAGACGACATCATCTGGCGCATCCGCATGGGTGCCGATGAAGGTGCCGCGGCCGATGCTGGCGGGCAGGGGGAATGGCTGTACGTCTATTTGCTGCTGGAGTTCCAGAGCAACAGCGACCCCTACATGGCCGTGCGCATCCTGACCTACATTGGTTTGCTGTACCAAGATCTCATCAAAAGCGGGCAAGTCAAATCGACATCCGCGAACCCCGCGAGCACAGCGCTCCGATCTGCCCGCCTGCCCGCCGTCTTTCCGCTGGTGCTGTACAACGGCGAGCGCCCTTGGAGCGCTGCGCGCGATATCGAGCAACTGATCGAGAACAGCCCGCCCAGCCTGATGGCTTACCGACCGCGTCTGCGCTACTTTGTGCTCGATGAAGGGCGCGTGCCGGAGCACCAGCTGCAGGGGCAGGCGGATAATACAATCGCCAGCGTGCTACGGCTGGAACGCAGCGCCAATGCGCAGGATATTACCGAAGCGGTGGGGCAACTGGTGCAAACCCTGAAGGCACCGCACAATCGGGAATTGCGCCGGGCACTCACAGTGTGGATCAATCGGGTGGTGCTAAGGCGCTTTGCCCCCGATGGTGACAGCACACAGCCGCAAGACTTAACGGAGGTACAGCACATGATCAGCGAACGCATTGACAACTGGAAGGAGCAACTGTTGCAGCAAGGGGTTCAGCGCGGCAAGCTGGAGGGCAAGCTGGAGGGCAAGCTGGAGGGCAAGCTCGAAGGCAAGCTCGAGGGCAAGCTGGAAGGCCAGGCGCAGTTGTTGCGTCGAATCCTGGTCAGGCGCTTTGGCGCATTGCCCGCGGCGGTAGAAGCCCAGATCAGCGCTGCCAGCCTCGAGCAGCTCGAGTGCTGGTTTGACCGAAGTATCGACGCACCCAGTCTTGTCGCAGTATTTACCCGGCATTGACGGGGGGCACACCCACTGACTTTGCGGTCCGTGTTCCCGCGCCTGGAGGGATGCCCGCGAGGGCTCTGACGTGGACCTGATGGTCACTGAGCAAGAGCCGTTTTCAGCGCGGCGCAGTTGCCGGGCCCAACACGCCAGTTTGTCAACGGCGCAGCGCGAGTTTCCGGGCGCGCTGGACATTCTTCTCTACAGCCGGGACGAGTTTGACTACTGGAAAGACTCCGCCAACCATGTGGTGGGCCGAGCACAACGCGAAGGACGGGTCACCATGTCCGATATTAAGCAGGCCAACGCCATGCTGCGGCTGGCGCAGCGGGACCCCAAGGCACTCCGCAGCATGCTGGATGCATCAGATCAACCGTTTGCTGGTGCTGCTCAGAAATGCCGGCGCTGAGGTTGATGCGTTCTGGTGGATGGACGAATTCACCATTTACGCGCACCAGGCCCGCTACGAAGAGGGCCACTTGGCAGCGGATGCGCCCTTGGAGCGCGAAAGACTTCTGGGAGCTGTAGGAATTCTGGTTGGCAAAGTCGGCGATGAAATCGCGGAACGGGCTTCCCAGCCAGGCCAAAGTGCAATTCCGTGACGAAGAGTCCCAACGCAGCGTACTGGGGCTGCCTTGTCAAAGTCTGGCGACAACAACTTCGCCGCAGCCTGCGGAACGACGTGGCAGGCGACAAGCCACAACAAGTCAGTTTTGACCAAAACCCTGCGGAAATGTCGCATTGCAAGACCTGACCGCAGCCTCGTAATACGTGCGGTTTGCCAGCGTGTACCGCAGCTTCGAGGACATCGACGAGTTCAAGACCCTGGTGGATGAAGTGCGGCGTTGACAGCCACAGCGCGCATGGCGCGCACGGGGGCAGTCGGCCAACGAGTGGGTTGCGCAAGCCCCCAAGGCCGGCGCGGCGCAGGGTTCAGGGGCAGTTGGCCGCTGTGCCTTTTTGCACCCGCGGGCGGCCCGGGCCACCAATCACCACCAGCCGCACATCGG
>JANOUM010000673.1:0-3186 GCA_031416855.1 Rhodoferax sp.
TCAAACAGCACAGCGCCGTGGTGTGGGCCATGTGGGTGTGCAGGATGCAGCGTGCCTGCGGCAAGCGCTGGTGCAATTCGGCATGCAGATGCCAGGCGGTGGGGTCGGGCGCCTCGGGGCCCTGCAGCGCCGCCGGGTGGCTGGCATCGAGCAGCAGCAGTTCGCTGGCCCGGATGCGCGCAAAATGCCGGCCCACCGGGTTGAGCAGAAACCGGCCGCCGTCGTTCGACACCGCCACGCTGAAATGGTTGGCGATCGACTCGTGCATGTCCAGCCGCGCAGCCCAGCGGAAGGCGGCGGCGAGGTCGATGCGGGCCTGCGCTTCGGTAGGAAGGAGGAGCATAGGCATAGGCATTTTCGGTTCCGCGCTTGCACTGTACCGCCCTGCCAGCGCCGCCAGCGGCCCGTCCACGACCATCTGTTGACTGCGCGCGACCTGTCCACCGATCATCCATTCGCCTGTGAGAGCGCGATCTACTGAAGGAATCGAATCAGCTTCCAAGCCAGCTTGACCGGGTCTGCACGAAGCTCGCATTCCCAAACGACCAGGCTGCGCCAGCCTTCACGGGCCAGCCACTTTCGGACCTCGGCATCGCGCAATACATTGCCCGTCAGTTTTTGGGACCAGAACCACGCGCGGCTTGTCGGTTGCCGGTAGGTGCCACAGTTGTGCAGGTGCCAGAAACAACCATGCATGAATATGACGCTCCGCGTGGAGGACAAAACCAGGTCGGGCCGGCCGGGTAGACGCCGATCATGCAGGCGGTAGTGATACCCCAGGGAGAAAACCAGCTTGCGCAGCACGAGTTCGGGCTGGGTGTCCTGTGAGCGAATGCGCGTCATGCGTTCGCTGCGCTGCTGCTTGGTGAGCGGGTCAAGGCGCTTGCGCGCACTGGCCTTCGCCTTTGTGCCGTTCAGGTTCTTCATGGTTCGCATTCAGACCGTAAACTTCTACCACGTGTAGCATGGCCCGCACGCACGCAGGCGGGGTTCGAGTAGTCGCGGACGCTGCGACCGTCGAAAGACCAATCGACTTGATTGACTCTTTGCGAGGCACACAGCATATTCACACAATGCCAAATGACGATCCGCACATTTTCGATTTCGACCTCGACCTGGGTATTCGAGAGCAAGTTGTCAAGAAACTTGAGTTGAGTCCGGCATATCAATTGGCCCGTGGGGTGGGGCCACGGGAAAGCGGCATCTACGCACTTTATTTGAAGGACGCTCTGGTCTATGTCGGAAAGGCCTCGAAAGGAACGACTACAAGCCAGCGAACACTGCGCGCCCGGCTGAGCGAGCATGCAGGCAAACTAAGCGGGCGTGAAAATATCTCCTTGACTGACATGACGTGCAGATACCTGACATTCTCAAGCGAGTGGTGGGTGTTCGCGGCTGAATTTGCGCTCATAACTCACTACACCCCAAAGTGGAATGCAAGTGGTTTCGGCAGCAAGACCCCCGGCAAAGGGCGTCCCGGCACTGATCGGGTCAGTCGATGGAACGAAACATACCCGAAACTTTAAGTCTCCCCGCGCTGGAACTTGTCGAACATCTGGCAGGGGCGAGTTGGCTTCCGCTTTAGGCAGCCTTCGCACGTCGTGAGGCGCTCCGGACCTGCTTCGCTATCCATTCTCCCGCGAAGCTGGAGAGCTGCACCGGGACGGCGTTGCCAAGTTGCCGCATGGATTCCGACCACGATCCCGGAAACTCGAAGTCATCAGGCAGGCCTTGCAACCGCGCGGCTTCGCGAACGCTGAAATACCTTACCGTACCGTCCTGCCGCAAAAGCATGTTCTCGCCACCAGGAACACCGTGCACGCCCGCTTTCAGCGCCTTGGCCGGCTCATCGATGGGACTGCCTGTGTGCCCGGGATAGGCACGGGCACCGGCTTGAGGATGATGGTTGGAGATGGCATGACGGGCAGCGGGTTCGCCGAGGCTGGCGAATGCGTCGCGACAGGTGAGCCAAGGCCGTCTGGTTGGAGAAAAAAGCACATCGCGCAGCTTCTGGGTCATATTCCGTTCGTGTGTTGGAATCATGTCGTCGCCGGGTCTGGGCAGGCCGTGCCGCTCCCAATATTCGCCGGAGATCCACTTCTCCCAGACCAGGCGATCCTGCGAATGCGTAGGCTTCGGGAATACGGGTGCCGCTGGAAAAATGTCTTTGCGAAATCCGACGAACAAGACCCGGTTACGCTTCTGCGGCGCACCGTAGTCCGCCGCATTGACTGGCACCACCTGCAGGTGGTACAGCGCGCGCTCCCGATGAGTACCCATACGCGCCAGGTGCGACTCGTGTGATTCACCCGGCTCACGCGTAAGCATGGGGTGCGCGAGATAGGCAGCGATCCAATCCACGTAGTTGGCAAACCGTGGCCGCAGCAAGCCCTTCACATTCTCAAACAGGAAAGCCCTGGGCAGTGTCTCCCGAACCGCGCGCACCGCCTCGGGCCACATGTCACGATCATCTTCATTGCCGGCGGCCTTACCTCCAATCGAAAAAGGCTGACACGGGGGACCTCCCGCTACCAAATCGAGCCCATCGGCAAACGGTGTCCAGTCGATGGCGCGTACATCATCCGAGAGCACATTCCAGTGCCTGGCATGGCTCGTTTTCTGGGTTTTGTTGTGGGCCAGGGTTGCACAGGCATGCGCATTGCGCTCCACAAGCAGTTCGTGCGAGAAGCCCGCCAGGGACAAGCCCATGGCCAAGCCGCCACAACCGGAAAACAATTCGACGCTACGCCGTTGCTTCGGTCGGTTCGGGGAAACAACGGGGGCGGATGGCATGCAACTGTTTGGGATGGGTGGCAAAAAGCTGTCCAAATATACAGCTTTTCGACCGCTATTTGCGCGTGGACTGAATAAACTTTTTCAGGTCGCAAAGCGAATGTGTATCCGACACGGTGGTCCCTGCGGGCTACATACAAGCTGACGAATTGTATTTAGGGTAAACGCGGACGCGTCACCCGCGTGCTTGGGTGACACTGGGTCGGCCGAGCCCGGCAAACCTGTGCAGGGCTGATTTGCCCGGCCGTCAATCCAGGAGCCAGAACATGCCCCATCCGACCCGCTCCGCAAACCAGCGGCCCAACGTGATCCTGATCCTGGCAGATGACATGGGGTTTGCCGATCTGGGCGTGATGGGCTCGGAAATCCGCACGCCGAACATCGACCGCATGG
>JANOUM010000674.1:0-1831 GCA_031416855.1 Rhodoferax sp.
TTTTTGCACCCGCGGGCGGCCCGGGCCACCAATCACCACCAGCCGCACATCGGAGCCGCCTCCAACGACGGCCGGGCACAGGGTGAAGGTTCCGGCCTGAAACGCCCCGGATGTCTGCTTGGCGGTGCCCGAGGCCGAGTACGGCTACAGGCGGCGTTGTTGTTGGGCAAACCAGGCACAGCCCGAATGTTCAGCCAGGAGCGAAGGGGTTGCGGGGCCTTGGCTTTTTTTCCCGGCTGTGGACCGCCGGCGAGAACCCGTCCCGCTCCTGCCGCTTCTCCCCGGAATTCAGCCAAGCCTGCACAGTGTTCATGTCCGATCCGGTCACGCCGCAAGACCTGAAATGGCCCTCCCACGCTTGAACCACACCAATCAGTCGAGCGACTTCGTTGGCAGCCACCTGAGCGGTCAGCCCGAAATCGACGCACATGGACATCGCGTTGGCAATTGACGACTCGGCGCCTTTGGCGCCACATTTGAATTGCTGGTGCACTTGTCCGGACATGGCCGGGAGAAGATCGTAGGCGGGCGCCAGTTTCAAGCTGCCGTGCGACCACGGCGCAAGGACGAGCACTGCGTGGTTCTTTTCGTGGTCGTCCGTGTTGTCCATCAGGATGTTGAACACCATCCGGCGAAACAGTTCGGCCGCATCGCCTGCCATGGTTTGTGGCATGCCTCGCCGCCGCAGCAACTGCGCGAATTCGGGGTAGCCAAAGTCCGATGGCGCGATGTTGGCCGCACGCAGCGCGGTACCAGCGGACATTGCGTGCACGCGATCACCAGCGTCCGCGGCGCGGTCAAACCTGCGCACGGCGATCGCATGCCCATCCAGCAGGCGCACGGCCTGTGTCGGCGCCACGTCGATGCCCGCCTGCGCGGCCAAGGTCATGGTCGCGTGCTCGATCAGGGACGTGTCGACGTTGCTGCCCTGGGAGTTGAACTTCAGGATCCATGGCACGCCATTGATCTGGACCAGCGCCTTGGGCTTGGCGCCGCCAAGGGAACCACCGGCGCGGATTACCCGTGCCTCCAGCTCCGCAACGGGCTTGCCTTCTTCAATCTTGGCTGCCACGTCGCTGATGGCCTGGGCGCTGCTCAGCGTTGGCAATGGCCCGCACGCTGCCGGCATGTAGTCGTGTGCCGAAGTGGACACCCCCAGCGCCCCGAAGCGCTCGTCACCAGCGAAATACAGGTACTCCAACAAGGAGTTTCTGCCAGGATTGAGCACCCATTCGATGACACGCTCACCCCACCGATCGGGTCGGGCATCGTCCACTGCGCCCACAGCAACGGGGCCAGCCATCTGTTGCCGCGACGGCGGAAGGTAAAGCTGTTCGCGCAGCGGCAAGTCTTCGCTCAACGCAAAGCCGGCCCGGAGCCAGTCGGGACCATAACGCAGCGCGACCCCGGGGCTGGTGGCCGGTTTGGACAAAACGCCGACATACAACGGATTGTGCGGGTCGCCAAGGAACCACAAATGGAGGTCCTGAAAATTCATGCCCGATCCTTGGTTGCGCGCTTGGTGAGTTCTCGTCGCGCAGCCTGCTCGGCACGCTGGCGGCCCAGCGCTAGGGCGTCCTGGACGCTCAACTCGGTCGCATAGCGGTCGGATTCAGGGCTCGCGAGGCTGGCCAACTCGGTGTCACGGCCAAGCATCCACAGTGCAGAAGCCAGAATACCCACGCTGACGCCGGGATCTCCGGCCTCGAGCTTCATCAACGTGGGCACGGAAATGCCAATGCGCTTGGCCCAGACCTTCAAAGACTCGCCACGCCGCAGTCTCGCCACGGCGAGGTCTGCACCCAGCTTGCGAATCGACACAGCGGCACTG
>JANOUM010000675.1:0-3493 GCA_031416855.1 Rhodoferax sp.
TGCACCAATGCGCGGATGCCGGCCAACGCGTAGAACTCCCGCATGATGTCGGGCGCGTTGCGCAGGTCGTCGATGGTCTCGAACAGCGGCACCACGATCAGCTGGGCCCGGGCGTTCTCGTCGAGTGTTCCGTCCAGCAGACCGACTTCCTTTTGCAGCAGCAGCACCTCCAGCAGGTCGCTCACGGTTTCGGTGTGGCTGATGATGTAGTGTCGGATCGACTGCCTGCCATACCGCGCGATCAGCATGCGCGCCGTGGCGAAGATGTCGAGCTCCGACTGCGCCAGCGTCGAGTACTGGTGGTTGATGACCCGCAGCGCCCGGGCGTCACCGAGCAGTCGCAGCAGCAGGGCCCTGCGGGTGGCTTCGTCGAGCCGCATGTAGTCGGCCTCGATGCGCGCCGTGGCCAGCAATTCGGCCACCACTTCCTCGTGTTTGTCGGAGCTTTGGCGCAGGTCGACCGTGGCCAGGTGGAAACCGAACACGTCGACGGCCCGGATCAGCGGATGCAGCCGCTGGGCCGCCAGCGCAGCGCCATGGTGCGACAGCAGGGACGACTCGACGGTGCGCAGGTCGGCGCTGAAGTCCTCCGCAGTCAGATAGGGGTCCTGCGGCGCCACGGCGTGACGGGCAGCCTCGCCGCCGGCCAGCTCGCGCAGGGTCGCCGCGAGGCGCGCATAGACACCGGTCAACGCACGCCGATAGGGCTCGTCCTGGCGGTGTTCATTGGTGTCGGGTGAGCGCCCGGCCAGCGCGCGCATCTCCGGCGAGCAGTCCACCAGCATCGCAGACACCGACAGTTCACCGCCCAGGTAGTGCACCTCGGTCAGGTAGTGCCGCAATGCCACCTCGGACTGGCGCTTGAGGGCATAGGAGAGCGTCTGCGCGTTGACGTTCGGGTTGCCGTCGCGGTCGCCGCCAATCCAATGGCCCATGCGCAGGAAGCTGGCGATCGGGCCGCAGTCGAGCTCGCGTTCCAGGTTGGCATAGACCCGGGGGATCTCGCGCAGGAAGGTGGCCTCGTAATAACTCAGGGCATTCTCGACCTCGTCGGCCACGGTGAGCTTCGTAAAGCGCAACAGACGCGTCTGCCACAGCTGCATCACCCGGGCGCGGATCTGGGCCTCGTTGAGGGCCAGTTCACGTGGTGTGAGTGCGTCCTTGCGTGTCGCGACAGCCAGCGCACGCATACGGATGTCGTCACGTGCCACCAGCAGTTGCGCGATACCGCGCTCGGCATCCAGGATGCTCTTGCGCTGCACCTCGGTCGGGTGCGCCGTCAGCACCGGCGACACAAAACTGTCGGCTAGCATCGCCACCACCGCGTCGGGCGCGATGCCGGCCCAGCGCAGCCGCGACAGGGCCACGTCGATGCTGCCCTCCTGGGTGTCACCGGCGCGTTCATGGATGGCGCGCCGGCGGATGTGGTGGCGGTCCTCGGCCAGGTTTGCCAGGTGGCTGAAATAGGTGAACGCGCGGATCACGCTGACTGTCTGGTCGCCACTCAGGCCGCTGAGCAGACTCTTCAGGGCGTGATCGGCGTCGTGGTCGGCATGGCGCCGGAATGCAACCGACAGTTTGCGGATCTGTTCGATCAGGTTGAAGGCGGCTGCGCCATCCTGGTCGCGTATCACGTCCCCCAGAATGCGCCCCAGCAGGCGGATGTCTTCGACCAGGGGCCGTTCGTTCTCGCGCGCGTGTTGTGCGGTGTTTTTGCGGGTACTTGTGGTCATGGTTTGCAGGGCGTGTTCGCAGCCGTCGGGCATCGAAGCCCATGCTAGCATCGACCGCTTCCCCCACCGATCAGCAACAGGTTGCCGCCGTGAATTTGCCCGTGTCCCGCCCCCTGGTGATCGCCACGCGAGAAAGCCCCCTGGCCTTGTGGCAGGCGCGGCACGTCCAGGCTGTGCTCGAGCAGCGCGGCCACCGTGTGAGTCTGCTGGGCATGACCACCAAGGGCGACCAGATCCTGGACCGGTCGCTGAGCAAGATCGGCGGCAAGGGCCTGTTTGTCAAGGAGCTCGAACTCGCACTGGAGGACGGGCGCGCCGACCTGGCGGTGCATTCGCTCAAGGACATGCCGATGGACTTGCCGGTCGGGTTTGCGCTGGCCAGTGTGATGGAGCGCGAGGACCCGCGCGACGCGCTGGTATCGAACCGCTGCGCCAGCTTGGAACAGCTGCCATCCGGGGCGGTGGTGGGCACGTCGAGCCTGCGGCGCGTGGTGTTGTTGCGCGACGCGTTTGCGCGCCT
Source organism: Rhodoferax sp. (assembly GCA_031416855.1). Taxonomy (GTDB): domain Bacteria; phylum Pseudomonadota; class Gammaproteobacteria; order Burkholderiales; family Burkholderiaceae_C; genus CAISIP01. Next base: position 2,254 of record JANOUM010000675.1, read on the forward strand.
GGGCCGCAGCGACATCCGGATCGAGCCGTTGCGTGGCAATGTCAACACCCGCTTGCGAAAACTCGACGAAGGCGCCTATGACGCGATCGTGCTGGCGGCGGCCGGCCTCAAGCGCCTGGGCATGGCGCAGCGCATCCGCGCGGCGTTCGAGCCCGAGCAGATGCTGCCAGCGGCGGGGCAGGGCGCACTGGGCATCGAGGTGCGCGCCGATCGGCACGACCTGCTGCTGGCCCTGGCCGCATTGGCGCATATGCCAACCTGGAAGGCGGTGGCTGCGGAACGGGCCGTCAGCCGCGAAATGGGGGGCAGTTGTTCGATGCCATTAGCGGCCCATGCGGTGTGGCACGGCACGAGCCTGCATCTCGCCGCGGCCTGGGGTGCGGTGGCCGATGACCCGGCGGCCGTGGCGGCGGCGCCCCTGGTGCGAGGCGCCGCCACCGCCGAGGTGAGTTCGCTGGGTCAGGCGGAGGCGCTGGGTCAGGCCGTGGCGCAACAGCTGTGCCGGGGCGGCGCCCTGCGGTCGCAGGGCTAGTGAGCGTTGGCCGCCGGGTGTCACAGCATGCGTGTCATCGTGACCCGGCCCGAACCCGAATGCAGCCAGTGGGCGGGCGCGCTGCAGGCCCGTGGCCTGGACGCAGTCGCACTGCCGCTGATCGAACTCTGTGACGCCAGCGACGACGTGGCGATCGGCGGTCGCTGGAGAGGGCTGGCGCAGTACCATGCCCTGATGTTTGTCAGCCGCGCCGCGGTCCAGCATTTTTTCTCCCGGCGCCCGGCTTCGCAGGCCGCCGCGCTGATCGGCTGTGGCGGCCGGCCCCGTTTCTGGGCCACCGGCCCCGGGACCTTCGCTGCATTGGTGCGCCAGGGTGTCGATGCGGCCCGCATCGATACGCCGGATGCCGTCAGCGGCCAGTTCGATTCCGAGGCGCTGTGGGCGGTGGTGGGTGGCCAGGCGCTGCAGGGCCGGCGCGTGCTCATCGTGCGGGGCGCCGATGCCTCCATCGCTGCCGATTCGCAGGGCTCCGGGCGCGATTGGCTTGCCGGCACCCTGGAACAGGCCGGTGCCGTAGTGGACTTCGTCGTGGCCTACCAGCGCCGTGCACCACTCTGGCATGCTGCCCAACAACGCCTGGCGCGGACTGCAGCGCGGGATGGGTCGGTCTGGTTGTTCACGAGTTCGCAGGCAATCGGCCATCTGGCGGTCTGCCTTCCGGGCCAGCAATGGACGAACGCGCGCGCC
>JANOUM010000676.1:0-2759 GCA_031416855.1 Rhodoferax sp.
TGGTCTGCGCCGCCAAGGGCTATGGCCTTGAGATCGTTTTTTCGGATGCTTTCAGCGAGGAAAAGCGCCGCACCATGCAAGCCTTCGGCGCCCGCATTACGGACGTCCCGAGCGACAACCAGCAGATCACCGAATCGCTGATCAGGGCCATGATCGACACGGCCGCCGACATCAGCCGCCGACCCGGACACTGGTACTGCGATCAGCTCAACAACCACGATGCGACGCAGGGATACCTGCCGCTCGGCGAAGAAATCTGGCGCCAGACCGGAGGCGAGGTGGGCGCTTTCGTGCACTCCGTCAGCACGGCGCACTCGATCCATGGTGTGACGCAGGCGCTGTGGAAGCACGATCCGAAAATCCGGGTGGTAGCTGTCGAGCCGGCAGAGTCCGCGGTGCTGTCGGGGCGACCGTCGGGTTCGCATAAGATCGAGGGCATTGGTATCGGCTTCATTCCGCCGCTGTGGCGTCCAGACCAGGTCAACGAGATACAGCCCGTCACGACGCAGGAGGCCAAGGAAATGACGCGGCGGCTGGCGCGCGAGGAAGGCATCTTCGGCGGCACCTCCTCTGGAGCCAACGTGGTGGCAGCGATCCGGGTCGCGCGCAGCCTGGGTCCGGGCGCAATCGTGGTCACCATCATTTGCGACTCGGGGCTGCGCTACCTGAGCACCGACGTCTATCGCGAACCTGCTTGACCGGCACGATCAACCCGGCATGACCCACCACTTCAACGGAGTCCGTCCATGCAGGCCACCGCTCTCAAGCATTTCGACAAGCCCGATGAGGTGAGGACCTTCCCACACGGGCGCTTTGAGATCGTCCACCTTGCCGGCGTCAGCCTTGGCCGCGCGACCTACCAGCCTGGATGGAAATGGTCCGAACACAACGCATCACTGGTCGGCACGGCGCTTTGCCATGCACCGCACACCGGGGTCGTTATTTCGGGCCACGGGGTGGTGCAGTACGAAATCGGCGAGCGGATAGACCTGCTGCCGGGACAGGCCTTCTACATCACGTCAACGCCGCACGATAGCTGGGTCGAGGGCGACCAGCCCTATGTATCACTGCACGTATTGGGTCGCGCGACGGCATGAGTGGCACACCGGAACCGGTCCTTTCGAAAGCGGGCATTCCAGTAGTTGTCGCAACGTCTTGTTCTCAACTCTGGCCCCGGTTTTTTTCGGGCCACGGCGTTCAATTGCCGGTTGCTCGCCGTGGCAAGCAACCCTGGCGCTGGCCAAGATTCGTATTCGGCCTGCTGCCAAAGCCGCCTGATCGGCAATCAATCAATGCAATTCGCCTTACGGGAAACCGCTTTTCGTGAAAGACAGCAAACGCTGGCGGATTCGCAGCAAAGCAGTGGCGACCCGGTATGCGGCGAATAGCGGTCCTTTGCGAGCTCTACTCGGCGATCACCCCACCGTCCGCCACAAACCCAAACATCCCCCGCTGCTCCTCCCAAGGTACATGACGACTGAATTCTTCAGTTACGAAGCAAGGCTCGGACGTAACACTGGCGGCCCGCAAGTCCCAATTTTAAAAGGCGAAAAGGACGTATCCGTAAGGGACGGACATACACCCGCAGTAGTACTGACTCGTCTTGCGAACGAGTTTGAACGCGGTCCGAACTCCACCGCCAGAATTGAAGGTCAACTGTTCCCGGTTGGCTTTGTCGCTTCTTGATTTTCCCCGCGCCATGCGGGGTTCCGGGCGGTTCTGCGTGTGCCACCTTGGGCGTGGCGTGCCGAAAATCCGGCGATTCCCGCCCCGTCTCGTTTCCGTTTTGCTCTACCGGCCACAAGGCCGTCGCGATCAGGCCCTCTTGTACGTGCTGGCGGTGGCCTTGATGGCCTGATCGCTGACTGCGGTCAGGTTGGCTTGGACCGCGTCGGCAGCCTTCTTGGCAGACCCCTTGGCTGAGTCGATGGCGTTCTGGCTGGCGGCCATCGTGGTCTTCAGGAAGGCCATGGCGGTTTCGCTGCCTGCCGGGGCGTTCTTCCCCATGGTGTCGACCAGCGTTCCAAATCCATCCTGGGCTTCGGCCATCTTGGCTTCAAAGGCCTTGGTGAACTCGGCGCTGGATTCGGTGGCAATGGCGTAGACATGACGGCCGTACGCAACCGATTTCTCGACCAGCGGCTGGAACATAGCAGTTTGCAGTGCCAGGGCTTCTTGCGGGTCCTTGGCGCCCAGGACCGACTTGATGTTGCTGAAGGATTCGGACAGAACCGCCTTGGAGGCGGCCAGGTTCAGCTCCAGCAGTTTTTCCATGCCAGCGAAGGCGTTGCCGGTCAAGGCTTCGAGCGCCTTGACGTTGGCTTTGCTGTTGGCGGCGAATTGTTCGGGGGTGAAGGTGTTGGTCATGTGGGCTTCCTTGGTTGGCTGTGGACTGACCCGCAATAACCACCCTTCCAGGTAATTAATGTTGCAGTGCAGCATGAATGAATTGTAGGCAGACTTTGGCACTTCGGGTGCGTTTTTCCGCGCATTGCGCCGCTTTAGTGGCGCAAACCTAGCTCTGCCCATTACCCATAAATACCGCTGAACATTTTTGCGCGCAGCCTTTATCGTCGCGCAGTGGAAGTTCAAAGCCAGATCAAGCGCACGTTGTCCGCGCCCGATTCAATCAAGATTGTTCGCGGGCTGTTGCGCGAGGATGGCGATGCGTATCGCTCGACGTTTGCCGATGCGGTGTGCCGGCGTTTTGGATTTCACGATGCCCGTGGCCGGGTGCAGCGAAGCGGCTGCATGGTGGC
>JANOUM010000677.1:0-5699 GCA_031416855.1 Rhodoferax sp.
CGCCGCTTGATGCGGTCTTTGGCGACGGCTGCGGCCTGCGCAGCGTCGACAGCGCCGCCCAGACGTGCGAGTCATGGGTGTTGCCGCCTACGGGTGAACCCTGATCTTCGGGTCGTCCCTACCCCTCCGACAACCCTCCGGCGCAGCCGATCCCCGCAGCCCTGGGCGCCGCGCCGCATGAAAAGTAATGGATCGGGATCGTCAAGCCGCTTGCAGCGCCTGGCCACGCGCAGGTGAGCGTGGCGCAATCCCTGCGGGTTTTCGTGCTGCCGCCCGCCCAGGCTGCCGCCCTATGATCAAACCCACAACACTTACCGGGATTGCAATGATCAGCAGACTTCTAGTCCCGTTCGCCCTTGTGCTCGCGGTTTTTGTTTCCGGCTGTGCCACGCCGGTGACTGGCGGCAGCCGTGCGCTCACGATGGAAGAGTTCATGGTGCCGAGCGATCCCGGCATACAGGTCTATCTGCGCAACAAGCGACCGACCGACATGCGCGAGTTCACTTCCGAGCGCACGGTGCTCTTCGTCCACGGGGCCACCTATCCGGCGCACACTGCGTTCGACCTCCAGCTTGGCGGCATGTCCTGGATGGACTACATGGCGCAACGCGGCTACGACGTTTACCTGATCGACCTGCGCGGCTACGGACGTTCGACCCGGCCACCGCAGATGGCGCAGGACGCCAAGGCCAACCCGCCCTTCGCGACCACCGAGGACGTGATGCGCGACGTCGACGCGGCGATCGAATTTATCCGCAAGCGCCGCGGCATCTCCAAGGTGAACCTGCTTTCCTGGTCGTGGGGTACCGCGATTACCCAGTGGTACACCGCGAACAATCCGACCAAGGTGAACAAGTTGGCGCTCTTCGCTCCGGTGTGGATTCGCACCACACCCTCGCTGGTGACGACCGGCGCCGGGCCTATACCGGCCTATCGGACGGTGGAGATGAGCCAAGCCAAAACGCGCTGGCTGACCGGCGTTGCAGCCGACAAGCAGGCAAGCCTGATCCCGCCGGGCTGGTTCGAGGCTTGGTCCGAAGCGACGCTGAAGAGCGACCCCGAGGGCAGCCGTCGCAACCCGCCGGTGATCCGGGCGCCGAACGGTGTCGTCGCCGACGGCCTTCGCTACTGGGGCAACAACAACATCCCGTGGGATCCGGCGAAGATCACCGTGCCGGTGCTGCTGGTCAAGGGCGAGTGGGACGTCGACACGCCGGCCTCCATGGCGCAGGCGCTGTTCCCCAAGCTGACCGGCGCGCCGTACAAGCGCTATGTCGAGATCGGCGAGGGCACGCACACCCTGATCATGGAAAAGAACCGGATGGCGCTGTTCGAAACCGTGCAGCAGTTCTTCGACGAGCGCTACCGTCCGGGGCAGTGAACGCCCGCGCTCACACGCTTCAGGCGAGGCCCGCGCACCGACTGCAGCGCACCGATGGCCTGGTGGCTTGTAGCTGGGGCAACTCTCCATGGCCGAGACAACGTGAACGAGGCCTGGCGCATTGCCACGCTCAGCCAGCCCGCAAGCCACCAGATCCTCTTTGCGGATAGGCTCTGGTTGACGTGCTCAATGCTCACGCCGTTGGCCCGCGCAGACCTCTTGGGCGCGCTCACTGCGGATCCCACAAGGGCTCGGCAAATTTCGGGTAGTCGAATATCCGGGTACGGCGCGAGTACAAGAAACTCGTCATGCCGCCCGCGTAACACGCCCCAGGCAGGGTGCCTGTGACGATGATCCGGTCGGGAGCCGTATTCGCTGTTGATGGCCCACCAACAGCTGAGCGAGATCGATTCCGAGGGCGTCATCAGCCGGTACCTGCAGCCGCTCCTTGACCGAATCCACCAGATGCTCGGCACCGGTGAAGCGGACGCCATGGCGCTGCTGAAGCGGGTCAAGATCATCGGCTCTGCCAAGCGCCCGGTTTCAAGCCAATTTTTCGAGCTGATCGGCGAGGCACTGCTCAAGCGAAAGCGCATTCACATGCGCTACCTGACACGCGGGCGCGGGGCAGGGGGCTCGACGCGATTGAAAGTGCCGAAGCCCTGGTGACCAAGACGAAAGAGGTCCCGCTCAAGCAGGTGCAAGCAGAGATGGACGGCGGCTATGGCATCTATGCGGGTGGCAAACGTCAGTGGGTGTGGGCAACGCTCGCCTTCGAGCCCCAGGCGGCGCAATGGGTCAGTAAGGAAGAATGGCACCCCGAGCAGCAGTCCAAGTGGCTGGCAGAGGGCGTCTATGAGTTGACGATCCCGTACACCGAGGAGACAGAGATCTTGATGGACATACTCCGGCACGGCGATCAGGTGCGGGTGCTTGCGCCCGACACCCTCGTCAAGGCCGTTCGATCGCGCCTCGTCGCTGCCGATGGTCGCTACTGAGCACTGATGTTGGCCGGCGTTGTTCATTCGCAGTCCCCTTCAGATGGGGTCCAGGTTCGTCCCGGCGACGGGCAGCAGCTTCTGCGCCTGAAACTCGGCTTTTCCGACGTCGGTGTCCTCAGTTCGCGCTCGGTCATGCTCCCCGAGCTCTGCCACCTGCTCGGTGTCGGCCTTGTGAACGCCGGCCTTGAAGAATTCCGTCGGCTCGCGGTCGAAGACGACGCGCGGCACAAAGCCTCCGCCGCAAACAGGAAGAAGACCTTCGACTTTCTCCGTCGCCTCTACGCGCTCGACCCCCGCGTCCCTTTGTTTCGCGAGGCTTTCCGCCTTCAAAAACTCTTCCCTGCTGACCTCAGAGCCTTGATGGGCCTGCTGGCCTTCGCTCGCGAGCCCCTGTTGCGCGCTTGTGCAGACAGGGTCATGCGCACTCCGGTCGGCAAGGGACCGATGGAAAAGCTCGTAAGGCAGTATGAATCACTTGGCATCAAGGTTATTGGTTGGCTATGCGGCAAGCCTGTTTGGGGCAAGCGAGGGATCGCAGTGGCGTGGATGCGAAATCTTCCTGTATCGCTGTATGTGGGTTCTGTTTTTGATAATTCCGCAGCCGTCCTGAAGCCGAAGAATGAAGCTCATCTGCCAGCCATTTACGCCTATGTCACTTCAAGTCGATATGCGGAGGATGTACGCGAGATCAATCAGAAAGTGCAAGTCGCAACTACAACGCTCGCCAAGGTACCCTTCGATCTTGAGTATTGGCAGCAAGTAGCAACCGAGACCTATCCGAATGGTCTTCCGAGGCCGTACTCTGACGACCCTACGCAATGGATCTTCCACGGTCACCCCCGACGGGCAATCGACCCTCTCCAAGTAGCCGTCGCCCGCCTTCTCGGCTACCGCTGGCCCGCCGAGCGCGACGAGAAGATGGAACTCAGCGACGAAGCGCACGCCTGGGTGTCGCGCTACGCAGAACTTGATCCACTCTGCGATGACGATGGCATCGTCTGCCTGCCCGCCGTGCGTGGTGAGGCGGTCGCAGCAGACCGGTTGCGCGCACTGCTCGCCCGCGCCTTCGGCACCGACTGGTCAGCCGCGCGTGAAGCCGCCCTGCTGCGCGAAGCCGGTTGCGACGGTCTGCCACTCGCGCAATGGCTGCGCGACAAATTCTTCGCCCAGCACGTCGCGCGCTTCCAGAAGCGCCCCTTCATCTGGCATGTCTGGGACGGCCACAAAGAAGGCTTCTCGGCCCTGCTGAACGTGCACACGCTGACCCGCACCAAGCTGCAGACGCTGATCCACACCTACCTGGGCGACTGGATCACGCAACAGAAGCGCGCGCTGGATGCCGCTGATGTCACAAGTTCGGGCGATGCCACGCTGCGCCTGGCGCATGCCCAGGCCTTGAACGCCAAGCGCGAAGCCATCCTGGAAGGCGAGGCGCCCTACGACATCTTCGTGCGCTGGAAACCCGCGCACCTGCAACCCATCGGCTGGGAGCCCGACCTCAACGACGGCGTGCGCATGAACATCCGCCCCTTTGTGCAGGCCGAGGTGCTGCGCATCCCGGGCCGGCAACTCGGTATCAAGTGGGAGCCCGACCGAGGCAAGGACGTGCCTTCGGCGCCCTGGTTCAAGCTCGGCCCCACCTATGGCGAACCCGAGGGCACGCGCATCAACCACCACCACTTGAGCCTGGCCCAGAAGCAGGCGGCGCGGGCCAAGGTGGCCGCAGATCAATGGCCTGCGGCGATCTAGCGGGAGGCACACTCGATGAAGTTCGAATGGGACAAGACCAAGGCCGCCACCAACCTGGGCAAGCATGGCGTTTCGTTCGACGAAGCGGCGACCGTATTCCTTGATAGTCTGGCCTTGTCGGGCCCCGATCCTGACCACGCCGGGGACGAGTCTCGCTACATCACTTTCGGGATGTCGCGCTTGGGCCGTCTGCTCACGGTGTCGCATACCTATCGGCCAGGCGCTTTTCGCCTCATCAGTGCAAGGCGCGTCACTCGCGCGGAAAGGAAACTCTATGAAGAAGCCTAAGGACGACATGCGTGTCGAGTACAAACGCTCGGACTTCACGCGCCTGGAGCGGGGCAAATTCCATAAAGAGGCGATCAAGGGCACCGCCGTTGCCTTGCTCGATCCGGCGATTGCAAAAGCCTTTCCCAGCTCCGAAGCGGTGAATGAAGCACTGCTCGGTTTGCTCACGCTTGCGCAGCAAGCAGCACGCATTGCGGCCCCGGCAAAGCGGCCGGCGCGCAAGCGCGTCAGCGCTCAGGCCCCGCGCTGAAAATCGATTCAAAGGAGTCAACCATGCTCACCGTCCGTGCCACCCTCGAACCCAATGGCCACGTCGTGTTGCCGCCCGCGCTGGTGCAAACCAAACCGGTGCCCGTGCTGGTGACCTTTCTGGAGCCGCTGCCCGATCCGGCAGTGCCGGCTGAGGGCAGCCCGGCCTATGTGGGCAAGGGCAGTGTCGCCAACCTGCGGGCATTGCTTCAGTCACCAGAGTTCCTCGCCTTGCCTCGTTCCGACCCAAAGGAGGTCGAGGAGCGCATCCAGGCGATGCGCAACGATTGGAATGACGAGTGATGCGCCGCGCCTATGCCGATGCTTGCCTGCTGATCTACTGGGTGGAACGAGCGGGCCCGGTGGCCGAGGCCGTCACGCGCTGGGTTTTGGCTCAGAACGACGTGATCCTGTGTGTATCGCCGCTGGCGCGGCTGGAGGTGCTGGTCAAGCCCATGCGCAGCGCAAACGAGTCGCTCATGCGCGTCTACGACCGCGTGTTGAGGGATCAGGAGTGGTTGCCGATGGGCGACGAGGTATTTGCCCGTGCTCTTAGTCTGCGTGCCCACCACGGGTTGAAGACACCCGACGCCCTGCATCTGGCGACCGCCCTGCACCACGGTTGCACCGAGTTCTGGACCAACGACGACCGGCTGAAAGCTGCGGCCGGCGCATTGGCGGTGAACGTGTTGGAGGCGACTGCATGAATCGACTGACGCTCCATAACATCGGCCAAATCCAGCAGCAACTCGACACCAATGGCCTGGACTACGCGGGCCCGGTGCAAGAGCGCATTCAGTGCGCGCAACCCAGCTCAAGGCCTTGGCACAGGCCGGGCTGAGTTTTGCCGGCGGCCACTATGCGATCTGAGTCATGAAGATCAAAGCGAACAGCGTCATCGACACCGTGGTTCAGCGGCTGCGTGAACAGGCCGAACGTTTCAACCCCAGCCTGGAAAGTGCCCCGGTTGCAGTGCTCTGGACCGACGAGCGGCGCGAGTGGGAATCCGTGTTGCCGAACCTCAAATCGGC
>JANOUM010000678.1:0-1868 GCA_031416855.1 Rhodoferax sp.
AGTGCATGCGCAGCTGGGCAGATGGTCGTCAAGGAATATAGCGACCGAGACTTCGTCGATCCTGGCCAGCGGCAGCCGCCGGGTGCATACCCAGCGCGCGAAGTGCTTCACCTCAGCGACGTAGCTGGCAATGGTGTGCGCGGCGTACCTGCGCTCGGTCAGGTGACGCTTGAAGGCGACGGCATGAGGCCCGATGGGACTGGCGGCGAGCCAGTCGACCTCGATGACGCGCGAGTGCTGAGCGGTATCCATGGTGATCTCCGGAAGTGGAATCACCAGTGCGCTCCGACGCCGAAACTATGTCCAGTTCAGCGAATGACCATCCCGCCGTATGCCGCGCCGATGCTGCCTCCGCGCGATTGCCGCAGCCTCATCTGTGCATAGTCGGGACATGTGCATAGGGGTCGCTATGCAGAGCTCTGCATAGCGACCCTCTGCTGACATTCATTACACCAAATTGGTCGCCGCGAAGCGGCCATTGACACATTGCCCGGGCAACCCCCGAAGCGCGTCGGCGGGACGGCGGTCAAGTCCCCCGGCGTACTGTGAAATTCGAGTGCGGTATGGACTCGTGTGCAGCCCCAAATGCCTTTGCTCGAACTCGTTGCATGGGTGATCGCGCAGTGTTTCGATCGGCTTGATCTCAAACGGTCCGACGAGCGCGTCGCGCCTGCCTTGGCGCGCGTCGTCAGCGTGATGGTGCCCCCCCGCGCCCGTGGGCGTTGCCACGGGACGGCCGAACTGCGAGCAGTTCTCCCGGTTCATGGTGAATTCGAAATAGCTTTCGAGGAAGACACACAGGAGTCTCACGCGCGGGGTTCGTAGCCGCGAGGAAGTGTGAAGAACTTCACTTCACAGGTGCTGATACTCATTCGGGGGGATAGAAGGGTTAACACTTACGGTAAGTTTCCTGTTCCGTTTGCAGCATAGTGGAACTTCAACAGAAGGAACCCAGACCATGACAGTGAAACGGCTCAGTCTCTTCGTGCCCATCTTTCTGGCCCTGGCGACGCCCTCGATCGCCATGGCCCAGGCCAGCAACACCGTTTATGGCTGCAAGAAGGGCGACAGCACCGTCTACATCACCTCGATCGGGGTGGCCCCGTCCGCGGCCGACAAGAACCTGTGCAAAAGCGGCGAAACGCAGGTCACATGGAGCATCACGGGGCCGCAAGGACCCCAGGGCCCGCAAGGGGCCACCGGCTCGCCGGGTCCGGCAGGCCCGATGGGCGCAACTGGCGCGACGGGTCCGGCAGGCCCGGCAGGTCCGGCGGGCGCCACCGGCGCAACTGGCGCGACGGGTCCAGCAGGCCCGGCGGGGCCCACCGGCAGCGCGGGTGCCACCGGCGCCACGGGTCCGCAGGGGCCCGTCGGACCGCAGGGTCCTGCCGGCACGCCCGGCACCACATTGCCGACCTGCACGGCCCCGGATGTCGCTGTTCTCTACAACGGTGCTTTCATCTGCAAGTCAGCCGTGCCACGTTTCGTCGACAACGGCGACGGCACGGTGACCGACAACAAGACGGGGCTGATGTGGGAGCAGAAGGTGATCTGCGGGGCGCAAAACTTCGCCAATCCGCGCTGTATGGAGAACCTCTACACCTGGAGCGCCGCCTTGCCCTTCACCGAGCCGACAGGGACGCTCTACACGAGCTTCTTGCAGGCGCTCAATGACCTCAACACGCCAAACGACGGAAATGCGACGCCGTGCCTTGCCGACCACTGCGATTGGCGCATTCCGACCATTGGGGAACTGCGGTCCATTTTGTCGGCGCCGTTTCCGCTTTGCGCTTCCAGCCCATGTATCGACGCGGTACTTGGTCCAATGACGGTGGACTTCTACTGGTCGTCCAGTTCGTTGGCGAGCA
>JANOUM010000679.1:0-2583 GCA_031416855.1 Rhodoferax sp.
ATCTGGCCGTTCAAGGCGACGCGCGAGGGCAACACCGTGGTGCTGGCGCAAAAGACGCCGACCCGGCCGGCTCGCAGTGTCTGGGCCGCGCGCGCCGATGTGGCAGAGAAGCAATGGGGGCTTCCGGCGGCGCAATGGGTACGGGTTCTCAAGCCCCTGATTGCATGACGGTCGCATCCAGGCCACCGTCCCGTTCCAAGACCCCCCATGCGGGGCCCATCGACTGGCGCAGCCTGGTGGAATGGTTGCGCGCGGACGGCGTGATAACCGATGACGAGGCGCAGCGCACGATTGCGCGCTGTGCGCAGGCCGAGAGTGCGCAGCACCCGCTGGTGCGCCTGGCCAGCGTGTCGATGCGTCGGGCCGCGGACGGTCGCCCGCTGGACATCGAGTCGCTGACCCAATGGCTGGCTGCCCGTGCGGGTGTGGACTACCTGCGCATCGACCCGCTCAAGGTCGATGTGGGCAAGATCGCCGACGTGATGAGCGCCGCCTACGCCGAACGCCACCGGGTGCTGCCGGTGCAGGTCACCGGTACCGAGGTGGTGGTGGCAACGTCCGAGCCCTTCATCACCGACTGGGTAGCCGAGTTGGAGCGCCAGTCGCGGCGTTCAGTGCGCCGCGTGCTGGCCAGCCCGGGCGAGATCGCGCGATTCACGGCTGAGTTCTTCGCGCTGGCCAAGTCGGTGCGTTCGGCCATGAAGTCAGGGGGCAACAGCGGCGGCGCTAGTTTCGAGCAACTGGTGGAGCTGGGCAAGGCCAACAAGCAGCTCGACGCCAACGACCAGGGCGTGGTGCAGGTGGTCGACTGGTTGTGGCAATACGCCTTCGACCAGCGCGCCAGCGACATCCACCTCGAACCGCGGCGCGAACAGGGCGTGATCCGCTTTCGTATCGATGGCGTGCTGCACCCGGTCTACCAGATGCCCATGGGCGTTCTCAATGCCATGACGGCCCGCATCAAGCTGCTGGGGCGCATGGACGTGGTCGAGAAGCGCCGGCCGCAGGATGGCCGCATCAAGACGCGCAACCCGCGCGGCGACGAGATCGAGATGCGCATCTCGACCCTGCCCACGGCTTTCGGCGAGAAGATGGTGATGCGCATCTTCGACCCCGACAATGCCGTCAAGGATCTTGATGCGCTGGGATTCGCCGCGCACGATGCGCAGCGCTGGGAGGCGCTGGTCAAGCGCCCGCACGGCATCATCCTGGTGACCGGGCCCACCGGGTCGGGCAAGACCACCACCCTGTATTCCACGCTGAAGCGCATCGCCACCGAAGAGGTGAACGTCAGCACCGTGGAGGATCCGATCGAGATGATCGAGCCGTCCTTCAACCAGACGCAGGTGCAGCCCCAGCTCGATTTCAATTTCACCGAAGGCCTGCGCGCGCTGATGCGCCAGGATCCGGACCTCATCATGGTGGGAGAGATCCGCGACCTGCAGACCGCCGAAATGGCGGTGCAAGCGGCGCTCACCGGCCACCTGGTGTTCTCCACCCTGCACACCAACGATGCACCGTCGGCCGTGAGCCGGTTGCTGGAGTTGGGCATTCCGTCGTACCTGATCAACGCGACGCTGCTAGGCGTATTGGCGCAGCGGCTGGTGCGCACGCTGTGCAAGCAGTGCAAGGTGCGCGACGAAGAAGCCACCCGAGTCGCGCTCGACGAGGCCATCAAGCCGTGGCAGATCACCGGCGGCTACCGCCCCTACAAGCCGGTGGGCTGCGTGGATTGCCGCATGACCGGGTTCCTGGGGCGCATGGGCCTGTACGAACTGCTGGTGGTCAGCGAGGCTTTCAAGGCCACTGTCACGCGCGAGCCCAGCATTGATGCGCTGCGCAAACAGGCGGTCACCGACGGCATGCGGCCGCTGCGTCTGGCCGGTGCGTTGCGCGTCGCGGAGGGGCTGTCCGTGATGTCCGAAGTGCTCTCCTCTACACCGCCTCTGGTGTGAGCCTGGTGCTGTTGCGCAATTGACATAGGTGAAATCCACAGGTTGGCAGTAGGCGATTTGCGTGCACAATGGCGCAGGCAAAAATCGCCTGAGGAGTTTCCGCATGGGTATCAAGAGTCAAAAAGATTTTTTCTCCGGTCTGATGTTCATGATCGTGGGGATCGCGTTTGCCTGGGGGGCCACCAATTACAAGGTCGGTGATAGCGCGCGCATGGGCCCGGGTTACTTCCCGCTCATGCTGGGTGTGCTGCTGGCCGTTCTCGGCGCGGTCATCACCTTCAAGTCCATGGTGGTGGAGACCGTTGATGGTGAAAAGATCGGAAGCTGGGCCTGGAAGCCGCTGTTCTTCATCATCTGTGCCAACCTGATGTTCGGCCTGATGCTGGGCGGCTTGCCCAGTATCAAGTTCCCTGCGTTCGGCTTGATCATCGCGATTTATGCGCTGACCTTGATCGCGGCGCTGGCGGGCGACGAATTCAAGATCAAGGAGGTGCTGGTGCTCGCGACGGTGCTTGCCGTGATGAGTTACCTGGCATTCATCCTGTTGCTCAAGCTGCAGTTCCCGGTGTGGCCTGCATTCATCACCCGCTAGGAACGAGAACCCTATGGACCTGATCACCAATCTTTC
>JANOUM010000680.1:0-1888 GCA_031416855.1 Rhodoferax sp.
CCCGCCATCTCGGTCCCGCCGATCCGGACCGAACCACGCGTCGGCGCCAGCATGCCCATGATCGACTTGACCGTGGTGGTCTTGCCCATGCCATTGCGGCCGATCAGGGTGACGACTTCGCGCGCGCGAACTTCGAGCGACAGCCCAAACAACACCTGGCTGGCACCATACGCGGAGTCGATGTTGTCAACCGACAGCAAAGGCGTCATGACAGCTCCTCCTGGTCACCCAGATACGCCATGCGGACATCGGCATTTGAACGAACTTCGTCGGGCGTGCCGCATGCTATCGGCCGGCCGTAGACCAGCACGGAAATGCGGTCCGCCAGTGCGAAGATCGCGTCCATATCGTGCTCCACCAGAATGATCGCGTAACGGCCCTTGAGCCGCAACAGCAGATCGACCACCGACTGCGACTCGTGCCGGCTCATTCCGGCCATCGGTTCGTCCAGCAACAACACCTTCGGGCACATCGCCAGGGTCATCGCAATTTCGAGCTGCCGGCGCGCGCCGTGGGCCAGGGCGTCGACACGCACATGGGCCTGGTCGGCCAGGCCCACGGTCTCCAGCAGCTCCCGGGCCGGCCGGACCAGGCGCTGGTCCGACAACACCGGCTGCCAGAATCCGAAGCTGTGCCCCGCCGACGCCTGCACGGCCATCGCCACGTTCTCCAACACACTGAAATCCAGGAACACGGAGGTGATCTGGTACGAACGTGCAATGCCGGCCAATGCGCGCTGGTCCACGGACAGGCCGGTGACATCGCGCCCTTCGAGCAGGATCCGGCCCTCGGTGGGTCGCAATTCGCCGGACAACTGGCTGATCAGGGTGGTCTTGCCCGCGCCATTGGGCCCGATGATGGCGTGCAGTTCACCAGGGCGGATGTCGAGGTCGAGGTGGTCGGTGGCCAGCAAGCCGCCAAATCGCTTGACCAGGCCCTTGACGGAGAGGATCGGCCGTGCTTGTTCTGCAGCGTTCATGTGTGCTTGCCCCCCCGCTGCAACAACATCCCGTACAAGCCCTGCTTGAGGTTCAACGTAACCAGGATGATGAGCACGCCGAACACCGCCGGCCAGTGGTCACGCACCATGGCGTCCATGCCCCAGGGTAGCGGCACGCGGAACGAGGTCAGCAGCTCTTCGAGCACGAGCCAGGTGGCTGCCCCGACCAGCGGGCCCAGCAAGGTGCCGATGCCGCCCAGAACCACCATGACGATCAGGTCGCCGGACACGGCCCACGACATGTACGACGGCGACGCGAACCGGGTCAGGTTGGCCAGCAGGATACCTGCCAGCACACAGACTTCGGCCGACACCACGTAGGCCACGAGCTTGTAGCGAAACACCGGAAAACCCAGCGCCAGCATGCGCCTCTCGTTGGATTTGCAGCCGCGCAGCACCATGCCGAAGCGTGCATGGACCAGGCGATGAAAGCCAAGCAGGAACACCATGAGGACCGCAAAGGTCGCGTAGTACAGGACCGTGGCATTGGCCAGGCTGAACAGCCCGAAGTCGCTTTGGGAGGTGACGGGCAAGCCGTCGTCGCCACCGTACTGCTTGAGCCCGACGGCCAGGAAGTAGAACATCTGGGCGAACGCCAGCGTGATCATGATGAAGGCCACACCCGCCACCCGCAGGCAGACCGCACCGACGAGCAGCGAGGCCACCAGCCCGACGCCCAGCGCGGCCCCGAGGTGGGCCCATCCACTGACCACACCGTGGGATGCGAGGATGCCAACGGCATAAGCGCCGATGCCGATATACATCGCATGGCCCAGGCTGACCATGGCGCCGAAACCCAACACCAGGTTCAGGCCCACGGCGGCCAGCCCGAAGACCATGATGCGGGTGACCATGGTGGTGTAGAACGACTGCCCCAGCCAGCCTGCA
>JANOUM010000681.1:0-9573 GCA_031416855.1 Rhodoferax sp.
CAATCCCTGGCCTGTGCTGCCACGGCGCTGGCATTGCCCGCGTGGGCCGCCTGGCCGGACAAACCGATCAGGATCATCGTGACCTTTCCGCCGGGCGGCGCCAGCGACATCGTGGCGCGCGTGATGGCCGAGCAGCTGGCCCGTAAACTCGGTCAGCCGGTGGTGGTCGACAACCGGCCCGGCGCCGGTGGCAGCGTGGGCGGGGCTTTGGTGGTGCAGTCCCCGGCCGACGGTTACACCTTGATGCTGTCCAACTCCACGCCTGTGTCGATCGGACCCTTCGCCCTGGACAAGTTGCCGTACGACCCGGTCGAGGGTTTTACCCATATCGCTTCGGTCGGCGCCGCTCCCTGTGTGGTCATGGCCAACCCGGCTGCCGGCCTGCGCACCCTGACCGACGTAGAGGCCCAGGCGCGCAAGGCGGGCCGGATCGATTTCGGCTCGGGCGGGCCGGCGTCGATCGGTCACATCTATGGTGAACTGATGAAAAAGGAACTCGGGCTGAACCTGGTGCATGTACCCTACCGCGGTGGTGCCCCCATGACCACGGACCTGATATCGGGGGTGATTCCGATCGGCATCGACGTGCTGACCGCGTATCTGCCATTTTTCAAGTCCGGCCAGTTGGTGCCGCTGGCCGTCACCTCGGCCACGCGCTCGCCGCTGGTCCCCGACGTACCCAGCGTCGCCGAATTGCGCAGCTACCGCAAGCTGGTGCTGGACAACTTCTTCGGCATCTCCGGCCCGGCAAAAATGCCGGCCGACGTAGTCGCGCGCATCAACAGTGCCACCAACGAGGTGTTGACCCAACCCGATATTCGCAAGCGCATGCTTGACCTGGGCATCACCGTGACACCTGGTACGCCAGCGGCTTTCACCAGCTTCATCAAGGACCAGGTCGCGGCGCTCGCACCCACCGTCAAGGGTGCCGGGGTCAAACTTTGAGCCCAGCCTGCCTGTCGGACCGGCTCTCTTCGCATGCGCTTGCTGCAGCTTGCAGGTTTGTTTTTGGCGTTGCGCGCCGTGGCGGCCGCTGAGCCACCGGGTGCCGGGCCGGATGGCATGGCTGACGTGGCCTGCCATGCGTCGGCGCGTGCCGCCATGCAGCGTCGAACCCAGGTTGCGGCATATTACGAGTGGAAGCTGGCGCTGGTCGAGGGCAAGGTATGGGAGTGGCGCACCGGACAAGCGCCACGCCAGATCCTGCGCGGGGCAGTGCAGGTGGCAGTCTCGCGTAACAGCGGCTACGCGATCGATGCCCGCCGGCGCCTGCTAGGCTGGAGCGCCGGCTCGGGCCGCAGCACGGTCCTGCTCGAGAACGCAGTCTGGATGGCCGCGGGCGAAAGCGGCTTGTTCGCCATCCGCTGTGATGGCAGCCTATGGCAGCGCGACGCCTCCGTGGCCGAGTGGAAGTGGGTGACCGACAGCGCCGTCCACGGCTGGATCGGAGACGGCGCGGATTACTACGTCGACCCCGCCGGGGGCCTGTACGTGCGCGGCAAGGCGCACCGTGGGCAGTACGGCGACGGGAGGCTCACCGAGTCGCCGGGTTGGGTGCGTGTTGCCACGGATGTCGTCGCCGTGGTGGCGCACACCGGCCATGCGTTGTACCTGCGCCGCGACGGCACAGTACTCGGCACCGGCGGTAACCGGTTCGGACCCCTGGGCACGCATGGGTACGGCGACAAGGCCGACGTGTGGGGCACCATCTTTACCGCAGCCGTCCAGATCGCGACCGGCAGCCGGCACAGTCTGGCGATCCGCGGTGACGGTTCCTTGTGGATCTGGGGTGCGGCCGAAGGGCTGCAGCCACGCCAGGTGCTCGGCGGGGTGGTGGCCGCCAGCGGGGGTCTGGAGGACAGCGTGGCGCTGACGGGTGATGGTGCGGTATGGAATTGGGCCTTGGGGCAGGCACCGGTGCGCTTGCGTTTGGCGCCGTAGCGGTCGCACAGCACGCCTAAACACACGCCCGCGCGGGCTCAACCCGGATGCACCACCACCAGCCAGGCGCTGGCCACGGCCTTGCCCGGATTGCGGATCACGTGTGGCCGGTCCGCGGCATAACGCGCGCTATCGCCGTGCTTCAGGCGTTGTTGCTCGGCGCCGGAGCTCACCTCGAGCGCGCCTGACACCACCGTCAGGTGTTCCCGTGTGCCGTGTTCATGGGCCTGGGATTCGAGCGCTCCGCCGCCTTGCAGCGTCAGCGCATACCACTCGAACTGCCCGGCCAGTTCTATCGGCCCGAGGATGCGCAATTCACTGGTGCCATCGGGGTTGCGCAGCGAGGGTGTCGCATGCACCGGCACAACGGAGATGGTGGGAGCGGCCGGAGCCGGCGCGCCGCCCAGCAAGTCGCCAAGCGGCACACCCAGCGCATTGGCCAGCCGCCACACCACCGCCACCGTCGGATTGGCCTGCGCCCGCTCGATCTGCGAAAGCATCGACTTGGACACGCCGGCCTTGCGCGACAGTTCATCGAGCGACAGCGCCTGCGCCTGGCGCAAGGCGGCCAGCGTGTCGCCCACGCGTGGAGGTTCGGCGGAGGCGGGGTTGCGTATTGGGCGGGTACTCATAAGACCATTCGATATGCTGCATATGCGTTCGATATACCGCACAATCGCAAAAGGGCTGACCGGCGCATTGTGCCCCACAACCTGTTTCACCGGAGATGAGATGACTACCAGCCAGGATTTTTACCACCACCTCGGGCAGGAGCTGCAGGGCATCCGCGATGCCGGCCTGTACAAGGGCGAGCGCATCATCGCCACGCCGCAGGGTGCGCATATCCGCACAGTGGCAGCCGACGGCTCCGTGCGCGAGGTCCTCAACATGTGCGCCAACAACTACCTGGGGCTGTCCTCGCATCCGCAGGTGGTGGAGGCGGCGCACGAAGCCTTGCGCACGCACGGCTACGGATTGAGCTCGGTGCGTTTCATCTGCGGCACGCAGGACCTGCACAAGACCCTGGAGGCGCGCCTGTCGTGTTTCCTCGGAACCGAGGACACCATTTTGTATGCCGCCGCGTTCGATGCCAACGGAGGGCTGTTCGAGCCGCTGCTGGGCGAGCACGACGCCGTCATCAGCGACGAGCTCAACCACGCGTCCATCATCGATGGCATCCGCCTGTGCAAGGCGCGCCGCTACAGGTACAAACACAACGACATGGCCGATCTGGAGCGCTGCCTGCAGCAAGCCGCAGCCGAGGGCACGCGCTACAAGCTGGTGTTCACCGATGGCGTGTTCTCCATGGACGGCACGGTGGCGCAACTCGACTCCATGCGCGCGATCTGCGATGCGCATGGCGCGCTGCTGGGTGTGGACGAGTGCCATGCCAGCGGCTTCATGGGCGTCACCGGCCGGGGCACCCATCAGCACCGGGGCGTGTTCGGCAAGATCGACATCATCACCGGCACGCTGGGCAAGGCGCTGGGCGGCGCCTCGGGCGGTTTCACCAGCGCCCGGCGCGAGGTGGTCGAATTGCTGCGCCAGCGGTCGCGCCCGTACCTGTTCTCGAACACCGTCGCTCCCAGCATCGTGGGCGCCTCGATCGCGGTGCTCGATCTGCTGGAGGGCTCCACGGCCCTGCGCGACAGGCTGGCCGACAACACGCGCCATTTCCGCGCGGCGATTGGCGCGGCCGGCTTCGACATCAAGCCCGGCGAGCATCCGATCGTCCCGATCATGGTCTACGACGCGGCGCGTGCGCAGCAGCTCGCGGCGCGTCTGCTGGAGCTGGGCGTCTATGTCGTCGGCTTCTTCTTCCCGGTGGTGGCCAAGGGCCAGGCGCGCATCCGTGTGCAGATCAGTGCCGCCCACGAGCGCGCCGACCTCGACCGCGCCGTCGCCGCATTCACCCAGGCCGGGCGCGAGCTCGGCCTCGTCCCGTGAGGGCCCGGGCATGGACACCCGAATACTGGTCATTGGTGCCAACGGGCAGATCGGCACCGAACTGACGCATGCGCTGGTGCAACGCCACGGCGCGGACGGCGTCATCACCAGCGACCTGGCGCCCGTGGGCCGGGTGCTCGGTGTGCACCACGAAGCGCTGGACGTCACCGAGTCCGGCGCCCTGACCGAACTGGTCGAGCGCCTGCGCATCACCCAGATCTATCTGCTGGCCGCGGCCTTGTCGGCGCGCGGCGAACAGCATCCCAAATGGGCCTGGGACCTGAACATGAAGGGCCTGCTCAATGTGCTCGAGATCGCGCGCACCCACCGGTTGCAGCGGGTTTTCTGGCCCAGTTCGATCGCTGCCTTTGGGCCCTCCACGCCGCGCGATCACACGCCCCAGAAGGCTGTGATGGATCCCACGACGGTGTATGGCATATCCAAACTCGCCGGCGAGGGCTGGTGCGCCTGGTACCACCGCACCCATGGTGTGGACGTGCGCAGCCTGCGCTATCCCGGGCTGATCAGCTGGAAGACGCCACCCGGCGGCGGCACCACCGACTACGCGATCGAGATCTTCCACGCGGCGATAAAGTCTGGCCGCTACACCAGCTTCCTGGCTGCCGATACGGCCTTGCCGATGATGTACATGCCAGACGCGATCCGCGCCACGCTGGAGCTGATGGAGGCACCCGCTGCGTCGGTGCGCGAACGCCAGTCGTACAACCTGGCCGGCATCAGCTTCACGCCGGTGCAGATGGCGGCGGCGATCGCGCGCCAGCTGCCGGGCTTCGGGCTGCAGTGCGAACCGGATTTCCGCCAGGCCATCGCTGACAGCTGGCCGCGCTCGATCGATGACAGCGCGGCACGGGCCGATTGGGGCTGGCGGCCGCATTACGACCTCGACGCGATGGTGGCGGACATGCTGGAAAATCTGCGCCAGATGCTGGCGCCCTGACCTGCGGAATGGCCTCGGGCACCAAAGCCGTGCCCCCGGCCTGGCGGCGCTGGCGCCGGTACCGGTACCTCCGAAGCCCGATAGACTGGTCGCCTCGATGTTCGGCATTGCCCCGCGAAGGTAAACCACCATGCGTACAAGACTCGTTTCCTGGATCGTCGCCGCCGGCCTGCTGACGGCTTGTGGTGCCATTGTCCAGAATCCGGTGACCGGCCAGAAGGAGCGCACCGTCCTGGATGAAAAGAGCGAGATTGCGCTTGGCCAGCGCGAGCACCAGCAGGTGCTCAAGGAGTATTCCGTGTATGCCAATGCAGGCCTGCAGGCCTATGTGAACGCATTGGGCCAGCGGCTCGCCAGGTTGTCACACCGCAGCGACCTGGACTGGCATTTCACCGTGCTCGACAGCCCGGAGATCAATGCCTTCGCCCTGCCAGGTGGGTATGTCTACCTGAGCCGCGGCATCCTGGCGTACCTGGACAGCGAGGCCGAACTGGCCGGTGTGATTGGCCACGAGATCGGCCATGTGACAGCGCGCCATGGCGCCCAGCGCGCGACCCGCCAGCAGGACGCCAGCCTGGGTGTGCTGGCCGCCAGCGTGCTGGGCGCGGTGCTCGAGAGCCGGGGATTGGGGGCGGCTGGGCGGGTTGCCAGCGAGGTCTCGCAGGTGGCCGCCGCCGGTTACATCGCCTCCTATGGCCGCGAACAGGAACTGCAGGCCGATGGCCTGGGCGCCGAGTACCTGGCGCGTAACCAGTTTGCGCCGCAGACCATGGTGCAGGTGATCCGCGTGCTCAAGGACCAGGAGCAGTTTGCCGCCGATCAGGCCCGGGCGCAGGGCCGCGCCGCCCCTGCCGGTAGCAACTGGCTGGCCTCGCACCCGAGCAACGACCAGCGCCTGCAGGCGATCACCAACCTGGCGGCTCAGTACCGCAACCAGGCCGCGGACGACGGGCGCGAACGTTATCTGCAGGCGATCGATGGCCTGCACTTCGGCGAAGGCGCCGCCCAGGGGCTGACCCG
This sequence comes from Rhodoferax sp., assembly GCA_031416855.1. GTDB lineage: Bacteria > Pseudomonadota > Gammaproteobacteria > Burkholderiales > Burkholderiaceae_C > CAISIP01. The sequence continues at coordinate 5,867 of JANOUM010000681.1, forward strand.
CGGGCGCAATTTTTACCACGCCGGGCTCGACCTGGCGCTGACGGCGCCGGCGCAGTGGACGGTCCAGAACGGCACCGACCGCGTCATGCTGGCGAATGCCGCGCGCGACGCGGCGCTGGTTGTTCGCCTGGTGCCAGCTCAGTTGGGAGCCAACCATGACGAGATCGTCCGCCAGGCCTTCCAGCCCCGCTCCGGCCGCACGGAACGGCTGGTGATCAATGGCTTGCCCGCCACGCAGTTCACCGGTGTGCGCGCCAATGCACAGGGCCAACCGGAGCAGCTGCTGGTGACAGTGGTTTCTGGCCCCGGCAACAACCGTTTCGTGCTGGTGTGGAGCGCGCGCGACGCCGCTGCATTGCAACGTTCGCGCAGCCAACTGCAGCAGGCGCAGGATTCCTTCCGGGCGCTGACCGTCGCAGACCGGGCGGCGGCGCGTCCCTGGGTGCTGCGCACAGTGGCCTATCCGGCTGGGGGTTTTGCCGAGATCGCCCGCCGCTCGCCGCTCGATAGCCCGCAGGCACACCTGCGGCTGCTCAATGGCGTGTATGGCGGGGGCGAACCGCGCCTGGGGCAACGCGTGAAAGTGGTCGAGTCGCTACCCTGAGCCGCATCCTGCGCCGGTGGCTGGGGTGCGCTCCATTCGCAAGAGGATGACACCGAAACAAGTCTCGCCTACGATGGGTGGGGAGGGTGTGCACCATGTGCGTCCCGGCACCGGCACGACAATGGCAGCGCATTCACTCGGGGGCAAGCAAGATGGCCAACTATGACTTTGATCTGTTCGTGATCGGCGGCGGCAGTGGCGGCGTGCGCGCCGCCCGCATGGCGGCCCAGCGCGGCGCGCGTGTGGGGCTGGCCGAACAGCGCGGAACCGAGGGCCTGGGGGGGACCTGTGTCAACGTCGGCTGCATCCCCAAGAAGCTGTACAGCTACGCCGCCCATTTTGCGGAAGGCTTCGAAGAGAGCCACGGTTTTGGCTGGGTCGGCGCCGCGCCGCGTTTCGACTGGCCGTTGCTCAAGGCCAACCGCCGGCGCGAGATCAGCCGGCTCAATGGTGTCTACCAGAACCTGCTCACCGGCGCGGGCGTGACCGTGATGAACGCGCACGCCCGGCTGACCGGCCCGAACAGCCTGCTGGTGGGCAACCAGGAGCGGCGCGCACGCTGCATCCTGATCGCCACTGGTGGGCAGCCGTTCGTGCCCGATGTGCCAGGTGCGCAGCATGCGAGCGTCTCGGACGCCATGTTCGACCTCGACCCCTTTCCGCAACGCCTGCTGGTGGTCGGTGGCGGCTACATCGCGTGCGAGTTCGCATCGATCTTTCGCGGCCTGGGAGCTTCCGTCACCCAGTTCTACCGTGGCGAACAGATCCTGCGCGGATTCGACACCGACGTGCGCCAGTTCATCGCCACGGAGATGCGCAAGAAGGGCGTCGACCTGCGCCTGGGCGCGGACGTGGCAAGCATTGCGCGCACCGGCCGGGGGCTGGAAGTCGCGGTGCAGGCACCCGGGCCGAAGTCGGCGCCGGTGCTGGTGGACGCGGTACTGTACGCCACCGGGCGGGTCCCGCACGTGCAGGGGCTGGGCCTGGAGGCCGTGGGTGTGGCGCAGCGCGACGACGGCGCGATCATCGTCGATGCGCATTACCAGACCTCGGTGCCTACTGTCTATGCCCTGGGCGATGTGACTCACCGCGTGCAATTGACCCCGGTGGCGCTGGGCGAGGCGATGGTTGTGGTGGACCGCTTGTTCCCGCCGCCGCCCGGCAAGTCGCCGCGCAGCATGAGTTACGACTACATCCCCACAGTAGTGTTCACGCATCCGAACATCGGCACGGTCGGATTTTCCGAAACCGACGCACGGGCGCGGTTTGGCAGGGTCACCGTTTTTCGCAGCGAGTTCAAGGCGCTCAAGCACACTCTGAGCGGCAGCAGTGAACGTACCCTGATGAAGTTGGTGGTGGACGAGGCGACCGACCGCGTGGTGGGCCTGCATATGGTGGGCCCCGATGCGGGCGAAATCGTGCAGGGTTTCGCAGTGGCCATGAAGGCCGGCGCCACCAAGGCTGTGTTCGACAGCACCATCGGCATCCATCCGACCGCAGCCGAGGAATTCGTGACCATGCGCGAACCGGCCCGCGCCGCCGGCTGAGTGCAGCCGCAGCAAAGCTGCGGCGTCAGCGCATCAGAATGTGCCGGGATAGGCCCCACCGTCAGCCAGGATGTTCTGGCCGGTGATGTAACTGGCGTGCTGGCTGCACAGAAAGGCGCAGATCGCGCCGAATTCCTGTGGCCTGCCAAAGCGCCTGGCCGGAATGGTCTTGCTGCGCGCCTCGAGCACGGTCTCGACGCTCTGCCCGGTCTTCCTGGCGGCACCTTCTACCGTGACGCGCAACCGGTCGGTGTCGAACGCGCCAGGCAGCAGGTTGTTGATGGTTACATTGGCGCTGGCCACGCCGCTGCGCGCCACACCCGCCACAAACCCGGTCAGGCCGCTGCGTGCGCCATTGCTCAGGCCCAGCGCATCGATGGGGGCCTTGACTGTGCCCGATGTGATGTTGACGATCCGCCCGAAACCGCGCGCGGCCATGCCGTCGACGGTGGCCTTGATCAAGTCGATGGGTGTCAGCATGTTGGCGTCCAGGGCCTTGATCCAGGCCTCCCGATCCCAATCGCGGAAGTCGCCCGGCGGGGGGCCGCCCGCGTTGTTGACGACGATGTCGAATGCGCTGCCTGGCCCGCCCGCGGCGGCGAACGCCGCGGCTCGACCCGCCGTAGTGGTGATGTCGGCCGCCACAGCAACTACAGTGGCCGCCCCAGGCAAGGCGCGCAGGTGTGCTGCCGCCTGTTGCAGTGCCTCGGCACCACGCGCCACAATGACCAGGTTGACGCCCTCGGCAGCCAGCGCCTGTGCGCATCCCAGGCCCAGGCCCTTGCTCGCACCGCATACCAGGGCCCATTTGCCCACGATTCCGAGATCCATGTGTTTTTCTCCTAGTGGGGCAGGGCCTTGAGCGCCGCTGCCACGAATGTACAACTGTCGAATTGCTTGCGCCGGAAGGTCCAGCCCAGCCGTACGATAACAGCCTCGCGCGACGGGACCATGGCCAGCACCTGCCCCCAGTGGCCAGTCATGGCGATGGTATCGGGGGGCAGCCCAAAACCTTTGCATTCACCGTGTTCCGGGTCACCGATGCGCCAGGTCTGCGCGCCATAACCGCGACCTTCGCCTTGCGTCGTGGCCGGAGCCATGGCAAATGCGAGCCATCCGGGGGGCAGCACCTGCTGTGTGCCCCAGCGTCCGTCGGACAACATCAACTGGCCCAGCCGGGCCCAGTCCCCCACACTAGCCCAGAGGTAGGACGACGCCACCCAGTTGCCGGCGCTGTCGCTCTCCAGCACCGCCGTGCGTGCACCGATGGGGCCGAACAAAGCCTTCGCGGGGTAGGCCCAGTAATCGGCGTCGCTGGGCAGACGGGACCGATTGACGGCTGCCAGTAGATTGGCGGTCTGGCTGAGGTAACGCCAGCGCACGGCGGGCGCGACTTCGGGTTTCGCGGCGGCCGCAAATGCGGGTGCATCGGCATGGCCCCACAACATCCGCGGCACCGATCCCCAGGGGTCGTAGTCCTCGGTATTGGCCAGACCGTCACGCATGTAGAACAGGTCGGACACCTTGATGGCCTTGCGCGCATCGCCGCGCCATGC
>JANOUM010000682.1:0-4631 GCA_031416855.1 Rhodoferax sp.
TACCCATCGTCGTTGGCAATCCAGCCCTCGTGGCGCTGGCTGCTGATGAAGGCCAGTGCCGAGTCGCGTTGCGCCTCCAGGCTGTTGTACTCCTGGTCCAGGCCCTCGTCCGTGGACTTGCGGGTGTAGATGGCGCAGCGCTTCTTGGGGGTGAGCGCCGGGGTGTTCCTGGTTGGCGCTTTCATGCCGCTGCCGCCCGCCTGTCACGGCTGGTCGGCTTCAATCCGAAGAACACCGGTCCGGAATACGATGTACCGGTGATGGCGCGGGCCACCGCCGAGAGGCTATTGAAGGCGCGACCGTCCAGATCGAAGCGGGCATCAATCAGCACCGTGACCCGGTAAACCACAGAAAGGTCAAGTTGCGGCTGAAGGCGGGTCGCAGCAGGCGAAGGGCTTGGTACCAGTGGAGCCAAAGAGACATGACAAGGCCCGGGGGGAGTTGCGACCCTAATGTATAGCATCCCTAGGCTATACCAAGCACGAAAACGGACAAATATTTGTGTAAAATTTTCTCAACCGCCACAAATAAACGCCCAGCCCATGACGAACAGAACACTGGCTCAAATCGAGCGACGCATCGACAAGATAAAAGCCCTGTTGAGCGGCATCGGCGAGATGCGTCCAGGCTCACTGACTCAGCAGTTCAAGGACCGCGAAAGCCAAACCGGTCCTTACTACCAGCTCAGCTACACGCTGGACATGAAGAGTCGAACGGACTACGTCTCAAATGACGCACTGGCAGATGTGCGCCGGCAAGTGGCCAACTACAAGCGCTTCAAGGATCTGTGCGCGGAGTGGGTGGCGTTGGGCATTGAGCACTCCAAACTGAAGATCAAGCTCAAGCCAAAGGGCTAAAGACAACTGGCCGCAGGCTGGCTCACCGATGTCAGTTCAGCCGGCACAAGACGGGGCCAGAACTACGCACTCTTGAGAACCCTAGTTACCCGGTGATTCGGCCCCAAGGCAAGTTGGAGATCTTCGGGGTATTGGTAGGCCTTGTGCGCAAATACTAAACAAACGCGAAACAGGGAAAATAACAATGAGGATTTTCAATCCGCGCCATTTCATTCGACACATCTCGATGCCGACCTTGCGCGAGTTCATCGACGCGCGGCCTTTGAGTTCCAACCTGTCGATCGACTGGACCGCGCCGCAAGAGGGGCTGCCGAAGATAGTCAATGAGGCCATTGACGCGCTTGATGCATCGCTGCCGGATTCGGAGTTGCCGCACGCGGAACTGGAAGCCCTCAAGCACAATCTGAACATGTGGCATGACGATTTACGTCGCGTCCACCAGATGTCCAACGAGCTTTCGATCAATCTGTTCCAGATTGCCTCTGCTCAGGATCCCCAAGTTCTAGTAGCATTTGCCGTCCGGGACGCCAGGGAGAAGTCGCTCTGGATGTTTACCTTCAGGAACAGAGCGTTCCGAGACGCGGAGTTGCACATTGCATTCCAGGCGAACAGCAATGGCAAATATTGGAAAAAGCACCGGATCCAGGCGGGACTTGATCCGACCACCGATCACGAGAAGCTTCAATCGTTCGGGCGTGAAGTGGCCAAGCTATACAAGAAAGTTGGAGGCGGGGACGGTACTCACGTCGAAGTGAGCGAGCGTCCAGGCGGCGACAGCGTGCAGCTGACGATTTACGTCGAAGGCCCAATTACGGCATTGGCGCATTTTTCCGAAAACAGCTTCAAGCGCATTACCACACGCATCGCGCTCGAGACAGCCCTGGTCTACCAACGATCAACCGGCTTTGTGGAGTCTGTCGTCAAGGGCGGTGCCAGGAACCATGGCGCAGTGCTCGAATTGTTTGGTCAGCACGTTGTAGGCCAAACCATCGTAGCTGAGGAAATCGAGAAGACCCGATACAAGCTCAACGCGTTGCGCGACGGCATGATGGAGCCATTTGAAGACTGGTCCAAATATGGCGTTGATAAAGTCCGCCTTCGCAGGGCCAGGTTCACACCATCCGGGCGCACCGGCATTTCGTACCAGATCGAGGCGTCCTCGGACAAAGATCAAGACGATGCAATTCAATTGGCGCGATCGGATTTGACAATCCATCATTCGTTTGAGTCGGAATACAACCTGTCCGAGGCTACCGTCATGGTGTACATGCTGGTCACCGAAGGTCGAAGGGGTAAGCACTTCAGTTTCGACTTGTCTTCCACGGGTTCGTCGACCATCAAGAACCTGTCGGAACGCAACCAGCCGCTTGCGCTTGCAGTGCTGCTTGCACTCAATGTGATCGATCCCGATGAGGATGTGGCGTGAGCCAGACACAAATTGACTCCACCGCGTTGTTGTGTCAGTTGCTCGAAATGAGCAAACCTGAAATCAATGGTGCTGCTCTTTTGGGGCCTGGATTTGAAAAAGTTGGGCGCGACCTGTTGCATGAACGCTTGCTGGGCGTGGGCTCCATACTCAGCCATGTCACCTGTCCCGAGTGTGGCGTCGAGTTGGCGCGCGTTGTGCGGCAGATCGGCCGGGATCAAATTCTGCTGTACTGCGACGAATGCCAGGAGTTGCCAGCCGGGATTGAATTGCAGCAAATCTACCGAGTCAACCTGAGTGAGTTGATCGATCGGCTTGCACGTAGTTTGAACTTACCACTGGTATCTCGCAAAGTTATTGATGTTGACGTATCCTGGCGCTTGGGTGTGGCTGAGCCCACCCGCGCAAAGGCCATCACCTGGTATTTCGCACGCCACCTTCATGACCCCGTTGTGGCAACGCATGTGCGCGATCAAGTGCGCGCAGACCAAGCCATGCGGTCGGCCAAGATTTTGACCAGTGCAGAAGTGCCTTTGCCAGATGGCTCGCCGCTGTCTGATTTTTCGGTATTGCAATTGGCCTCGGTTGCACGCCTGTCGCAAAATCGGTTTGTGTTTTTTGCAGACAGAGCAGATTCACCCCCGGCTTCGGTCCAGGGCCGTGCGCCACCGCATACCTCTCTCATTGATTTGCGCGCGCACTCAGTGGCCTACGTTGATGGGATCCGATATTCTTTGGAGCCCATGCAGGCCACTATTCTTCTGGTGCTGCTCGATGACTTTGATCACAGGATGGAGCCTTCGGTCATACGTGATCGGTGCGGCTCCAAAGCTGACCCATTCCAGCCAATCAGGTTTTTCGGCCGCAAGCCAATGGTTGTTCTCAAAGAAAAGTGGAGAACCGTGTCGATCTGGCACACGCAGAATGCGTTTGAAATCAACGGGTTATACGTGTGTCGAAAAGGGCGGTTTGACGGGGGGACTGGTGCAGGAGTGTGGGGGATGAACGGGTGGCCGGTGGATTCCATTGACGGCGCTTCGCGATGCATGACTCCTTTACGAGTCTCGGGGCGAATGGTTGCAAAAGACGAATATCATCGATTGGCTGACCGCTAGCCTGGCCTACAGAAAGGCCACAACCCATAACTGAGGGCTAAGCATGACTTCAAGGCTCGCCCCCTGGCAGTCAATAAGTACCCGCGCCACGGCGTTTACGCTGCTGGTGTTTGTGCTGGGCATCTGGGCGATGTCGGCCTATGTCAGCAGCGGCCTGCAGGCTAGTATGGAGCGGCTGCTGGGCGAGCAGCAATTTTCGGTGGCCACGGCGATGGCCCAACAGGTCGACCGGGAGATGACCAACCGCATGCAGGCCCTGCGCATCATTGCCAAAGAGATGGATACCGACCTGCTGCGCAGCCCGCCGGCCGTGCAAGCCCGCCTGGAGCAGCGACCCCTGCTGGAGCTGCTGTTCAATGGCGGCGCCTGGGTGGCCGGCCTGGATGGCACCGCCATGGCCGGCGTGCCGCGCTCAGCCCATCGCGTGGGCGTCAATTTCATGGACCGGGATTACATACTGGCAGCGCTCAAGGAGGGCAGGGAAGCCATTGGCCAACCGGTTATCGGCAAGCAGCTCAAAGCCCCCGTTTTCGCCATGGCTGTGCCCGTACGCGATGCCCAGGGCAACGTGATTGGTGCGCTTGTCGGCGTCACCAATTTGGAACAACGCAGTTTTCTGGACAACCTGAGACTCAACCCGTATGGCAAGACGGGCGGGTATTTGCTGATTCACCCGCAGTCGCGGCAAATAATCACGGCCACTGACCCGAAACGCATCATGGAGGTGCTGCCCGCGCCGGGGATCAGCCGCTATGTGGACCGCAACATCGCGGGTTACGAGGGTTATGCGGTGCTGGTCAACGCGCTGGGTGAGGAGCAGTTGGCCTCGGTGAAGCAGCTTCCTGCGTGGGGCTGGTACATCCTGCTTGGCTTACCCGCCGCAGAAGCCTTTGCCCCGATGCATGAGGGTCAACAAAACCTGCTTCGGGCCACGCTGTTGCTGACCCTGATAACCGGTGCGCTGATCTGGTGGGTGTTGCGGCGCCATCTCGCCCCCTTGGTAGCCACGGCAGAGGCCATGGTTGCCCTGGCCCATGTCAAGCAGACTCCAACGCTCCTGCCCGACCGCCATCCTGGCGAGATCGGCCACCTAGTGGCGGCCTTCAACCAGATTGTGCAAACCTGGACGCAGCGCGAGGCGGCGCTCACAGACAGCCAGCAAAACCTGGCCATTACGCTCAACTCAATCGGTGATGCGGTCATTGCCACCGATGCGACCGGTTTGATTGCCCG
>JANOUM010000683.1:0-3271 GCA_031416855.1 Rhodoferax sp.
GTTGTGCGTTGTCCATTTTGGTTGCCTCCGTGGGCGACTGTAAACTTGAATCAGGCACCGGCATTGCGCAAGCTTCGGTTGCTGAAGTAGGACAACACCCCGTAATCCGCTTGATGTCATGCGCTGGCACGTCAGGCCCAGCGCATGAAGCTGCCGGTGCGGTCCTGCGCCTGGATGCAGACGCCGGCCTCAACAGAGAAGCCGCTGTGCCGATAGGCCAGCATCTCCCTGGCCTCGAAGCGCTCGATCAAGCCGCGGCCGGCGAACGCCCGCAGGATGCGGGTGCGACGCTTCGGTGCATTCCAGCCAGCCGCGCCACCGGACACGGCTGCCTGGCCGCCGGGCATGTTGGGTCTACAATTTCATTGATGCACCCGCTGATCGAAGCCCACCGGAATGAGTTGATCGCGCTGGCCCGGCGCCGGGGTGTGACGAGTGTGCGCGTGTTCGGCTCGATGCGCCGTGACGACGCGCGTGACGACAGCGACGTCGACCTGCTGGTGACGCTGGCCCCGGGCACGAGTGCCTTGGCCATGGGTGGGCTGCTAATGGATGCCCAGGAACTGCTGGGCCGCCGGGTGGACGTTGTCACCGAAGCCGGCCTGCATCCGGCGTTGCGTGCCCGCGTGCTCGCAGACGCATTGCCGCTGTGATCCCGGGGCCCGAAGCCGACCGGGTGCTGCTGGCGCATATGCGTGAGTGCTTGCAACGCATTCGGGAGTACACGGCAGGCGACCGAGCACACTTCGAATCCTCGCGCCTGGTGCAGGATGCGACGATCCGCAACCTGCAGACTCTGGCCGAGTCCAGCCAGCGTCTTTCCGGCGACATCAAGAACATCGAGCCTGGGATGCCCTGGCGTGAACTCTCGGGGTTTCGCAACCTTGTCGTCCACGGCTACCTTGGCATCGACGTCGCGGCCGTCTGGATGGTCATCGAGCATGACCTGCCTGCACTGGCCGCTGCCGTAGACAGGATGATTACGCGTGTTGGTCCGTCCGGCTAATCTACGCGGCTGCTTGTCGGCCCGGCGACCGACTCATCCTGGCTGATGGCTGCCCGCTACCAACGGCTATTCATGAGCAATCGACCATTCGCAACTGGGTTACCAAAGCGGGGGCTGGCGGGCGACTCTTTTTGCGGCGCCGCCGAGATTCGCCGCTCCCCGTTCCTGGCAGACGCAAACCAGGCATCTGCACCGAGCGCGCCGAATGCGGCAGCAGCGCTACACCCAGGCCGGCGCGCACGAGGCCGATGATGGTCATGATGTGCGTGGCTTCTTGCCCTACACGGGGCTGGAAGCCTGCCGCCAGGCGGGCGCTGAGAACTTGCCCGTACAACGGGGAGCCGTGCGGCGTAAAGATCACCATGGGCTCATTGGCCAGGTCGACGAGCGTGATCCCGGCCCTGGGCGCGAGACGGTGTGCATCCGGGACCGCAGCCACCAAGGGCTCGCTGGCCATTGCCTTGGTGAGCACTGCGGCGTTGGCCACTGGCGGACGCAGCAATCCAACGTCGAGGCGACCATCTGCGATGGCGCGCAATGATATGCGTCGATGCCTTGTCAATCTTGGCCGCCCCTGGGCAGTGGCGCAGCAGGCATTGCTCGATGACCCGCAGAAAGACCCGCAGCGCGCTGTTCAATGCCGCCCTGTCGCGCTCGCCGCGCGCTACACGAAGAGCCCACCCCGCGTCCCTCGCAAATCTGGCGCAGGCGCTACTGGTAACCCTTGAGCGGCAAGTACCAGCCGGGGCTACGGGCAACGGGTTCGACGATGATGGCCGCGACGTTGCTCGGGACGTGCAAGGGCGGGATGCGGTTTCGGTGACAGGTCTACGTTGGGTTGCATGTCCGGTTGCTATGTCGGGTTGCTATCGCCGTGCGTTGCCAAGAATCTATTGAGTTTTTTGCAGATCGAATCGAAAGAGCACTGCTCTTGCTGGCAGAAGCCGCCATGAATCAGCGGCCCCTCATCTCCAGCGACGGCCTTCATGACCAACTCCTTGACTGGTGGCTTGCCTAGTTTGGGCGTGTCGTTGATATCGCCATTTCGCCACCGTGCAACCGCAGGTTGTCGCGGTGCAGGTTGCGAGTCTTGCGCGACAGGCCTTGAGCCAGCAGATACAGCAAGAACAGCGTGAACACCGCGACGTGAGCAGTACCAGCGCCAAGAAGCTTGAGTGCTTCGTGCCTGTGCGCCACCGCACAGACGGGCAACCCGGTCGAACCTACCGTCCAATCCAGAAATCCACTGCGTTGCGCGATAGGTTCACGAAGTCTCGTTGGCACGCCGCGATTTGGGTGGCAGCAACCAGTTTCTATACCGCCACCATCTCACCGATCTGCGAATGAAATCTTACCCATTGCCAGTCAAAGAAAGTTCAGAGCGTACGCCTTTTGCCTGACCCTACAGCCGGAAAGCGGAAGGGTGCACCGGGCTGTCGTCAGCACATCGACTATTTTTTGCAGGAGCAACCAAGAATGGCCGAATCCGACCGCCACGAACCTGCCGCTGTATCGCGGCGGACTTTCATCATGAGCACGGCCGCGACTGCGACGGTGCCGCTTGCAGCAGGTATGCCTGCGGCCACCCAGGCCCAGCCCGCCGTCACGGCTGCAGGTGGCGCTGCGAGTGGCTTTGTGCAGTACCTGGCCGGCGGCACGACGCTGGTCGACCTGATGAAGCTCGACGTGATGCGCCCGGCGCAGTTGATCGACATCACTCGGATCGCGTCGCCTGAGTTGCACGCCATCGACATCGGACCGCAGGGCCTGCGCAGCGGTGCGCTCGCCACCATGCGGCAGGTCGCCGACCACGCTGGTGACTGGAAGGTTTTTCACCAGCACATCTCCAAACCATATGGCAAGAATTGAACCACCAACTTTAAGGAGCAACTGATGGCCTACATCGACGGTTTCGTCCTCGCGGTGCCGACCGCGAACAAGCAGAAGTTCATCGCCCACGCCACCAAGTTCGATAGCGTGTTTATTGAGCACGGCGCAACCCGCGTGGTCGAATGTTGGGGGGCTGATGTGCCTAAAGGCAACACCACCGACTTCCAGGGCGCAGTCCAAGCCAAGGACGACGAGACGGTGGCGTTCTCGTGGATCGAATGGCCCGACAAGGCCAGCCGCGACAACGTGATGCAGCGCATGGACGAACTCGGCAAGACCGACGAGCGCTTCGACCCAGCGAAGAACCCGATGCCGTTCGACGGCAAGCGAATGATCTACGGCGGCTTCGAGCCGATCGTCGAACAGGGCGAGCAC
>JANOUM010000684.1:0-2001 GCA_031416855.1 Rhodoferax sp.
CGGATGCCCGGCTGGCGTATTGCAGCTACGGGCGACTGGCGCCGGACGGGCGCAATGCGATCCTGGTCACACATGGCTTTACATCGAGCCACCAGTTCATCGAGGACGGTGGCTGGGCCAGCCTGCTCGGGCCAGGCCGGCCATTGGATACCGACCGGTATTTCGTGGTCAGCTCCAACATGCTTGGCTCCAGCTTCGGATCCACCGCGCCGGCAAGCATCAACCCCGCCAGCGGCCTTCCCTACGGGCCCGACTTTCCGCCGATCACCGTTGCGGACATGGTGCTGGCACAACGCCGCCTGCTCGATGCCCTGGGCGTGCAACAGCTGGTGGCAGTGATCGGGCCGTCCTACGGCGGTTTCCAGGCCTTCACCTGGGGCGTCGAGTTTCCGGACTTCATGCGTGGGCTGGTGCCGGTGGAGAGCGCGCCGACTGCCCAGGTGCCGTTCGACGATGCAGCGCTGTTGCGCCGGCTCGCCGCCGACCCGCACTGGAATGGCGGACACTATTACGGCGGCGAGGGTGTGCTGCAGACCATGACTGCGCTGCGCATCGAGACTCTGCGGCGTTACGGCGCGGAGCAGGGGCTGCGCGCGCAGGGTCTGGATGCGGCGGCGATCGAGGCCGAACTGCTGCGCCAGGCGCGGCCGTGGGCGCAGGCGTTCGACGCGCATTCGCTGCTCACCCTGGGCCGTGCCATCAACCGGTACGACGTCAGCCAGCAATTGGGCCGCATCCGGGCCCGTGTGTTGTATTTGCTGTCGCGCACCGACGCGGTGTTCCCGCCTGCGCTGGCGTTGCCAGTGATGGGCGCCCTGCGTGGCGCGGGCGTCGAAGCGCGGTATGTCGAGATCGACAGCGAGCATGGTCACCTTGGATCGGACGTCGATGTGGCGCAATGGGCGCCGGTGCTTTCAGGGTTTCTGGATGCACTTGCCGGGTGAGTGAACGCCGGTTTCGGTCACGATCAGGTCCATCGGGATGTCGTGCGGCTGCGGGTGGATCGTGGCAATGCGGCCGAGCTCGAACGCCACGCCGATCTTGAGCGGCGCCGGATCCATCGCTGCCAGGGTGCGGTCGAAATAACCTCCGCCGTAGCCGAGCCGGTAGCACTGCGCATCGAAACCGATCGGCGGAATCAGCAACATGTCGGGTCGCAGTAGCGGCGTGTCGACCGGGACCGGCAGTTCGAACACCCCCTTGCGGGTGGGCACGCCCGGCCACCATTCCCGGAACTCCAGCGGCGCGTCTTTCTGCACCACCACCGGCAACGCGGCCCGGGCTCCGGCGGCGCGCCACTGGCGAATCACAAAGCGCGGATCGAATTCGCCCTTGAACGGCCAGTACAGGCCCACGACCGTGCCGGTGCGCATGGGAAAAGCCTGCAGCAGCCAGGCCGTGATGCTGGCGTTGGCGCGGCGTCGCTCTGCGAGCGGCATCGCCATGCGTTGCACGAGCAATTGCTGGCGCTGTTCACGCCGCCACGTGGGTCCCATGGGCGCAGTATGGTCGGCGCTGGCGACCAGCGTCAAGTGGCGTGGCCCGCGGTAAGATGTCCGGCATGCAAACATTGAACAGCACTGTTTCCCGCACCGCGGGCAGCGGGCCGCGCGCGGGTTGGGGTGGTGTGTCGCTGGTGATCGGTCTGGCCTTGTCGCCCTGGCCGGCATTTGCCGGTTGCGACGATGCTCCCGGCCCCGGAGTCGACTGGAGTGCCTGCGAGAAACATCGCCTGATCCTGCGCAAGATCGACCTGCGTGGCGCCAAACTCGGCGGGACCGACCTGAACGGCTCCGACCTGGAGTCGGCCAACCTGACCGGAGCCGATCTGTCGCGTGCCAGCGTCGACCGGGTGCGGCTCAGCAACGCCGATCTCGGTGGTGCGCGGCTGATCCAGCTCAGCGCCTACCGCACCAATTTCACCAAGGCCAAGTTCGTGCGCGCCGATATCACCAAGGCCGAGATGGCGCGCTCGAACTTCACCGATGCCGACTTCACCGG
>JANOUM010000685.1:0-5604 GCA_031416855.1 Rhodoferax sp.
GTTTTTGCCGAGATGCTGCTCGGCGACTGGCAGATCGCTGCGGACGCCAGCCGCAGGGCCAAGAAGTACGACAGCTTCACTTTTGGCTCGCTGTACGCCTACGACGTCGACTCGAGCAATGGCAGTCTGCGCGCGCGCCACGAGGGCCGCCTGGGCGGCTTTGGCAATGTGTTCGTTGCCGGCATCGACAGGGGGCAGTGGGAGCGCACCATCACCCAATCGGCCTTCACGCCGATCGGCACCAAGGCCAACTCGGAAAACTCGGCCTTCTATTTGAAAGACGACCTGACCCTGCCTGGCAGCGGGACGCGGCTGTCGCTCGGATGGCGGACCGAAGGCATCCGCAAGGCCGAATCGTTTTCAGGCGCGGTGATCGACCAGCGCCAACACGCCTGGGAGGCTGGCGTCAGCCAGCCTGTCGCGGTCGGCGCCACGCTGTATGGCCGTGTCGGGCGCAGCTTCCGTCTGGGCAACGTGGACGAGTTCTCCTTCACCAATCCCCTGGTGACGCTGCGCCCGCAGACTTCGCGCGACCTGGAGTTCGGTGCCCGCTGGAAGAACACCACCAGCGCCGTCGAGGCGCGCTGGTACCGCAGTGAACTGCGCGACGAAATCGGTTACGACCCGTCGGGCAACGGCCCGTTCGGGCCGTTCGGCGCGAACATCAACTTCGACCCGACGAGGCGCCAGGGGCTGGAACTGGAGGGGCGCCATGCATTGGCCGACTCGCTGGACCTGCGCCTGAATGCGGCCTGGCGGCAGGCGATATTCACCGCCGGGCAGTATGCCGGCAATGATGTGATGCTGGTGCCACGGCGTACCCTGGCGCTGCGTGCCGACTGGCGCCCGGCGGCGGGCCACTCCATCAACGCCGGCGTCCAGTGGGTGGCCAGCCAGAGCCCGGATTTCGGCAACACCTGCCGGATGCCATCGTATGCCACCGCGGACCTGCGTTATGCCTACCAGTGGGGTGCGGCCGAACTGGCGTTTGGCATCGCCAACCTGGCCGACCGCAAGTTCTACACCCAGGCTTTCGGCTGCACACCCGCGGGTGCCGTGACATCGATCTACCCGGAGCCGGGGCGTACAGTCACGGCTTCGCTGCGTTACCAATTCTGAGCATGATCCAGGCAGAAGGTGTCAATTCGGTGGCCGCGCCGGGCCCGCAGCGCATCGTCTGCCTGACCGAGGAAACCACCGAGTGGCTGTACCTGCTGGGGCAGGAACAGCGCATTGTGGGCATCTCCGGCTACACGGTGCGCCCGCCGCGCGCGCGTCAGGAAAAGCCGCGTGTCAGCGCCTTCCTGAGCGCGAAGATCGACAAGATCCTGGCGCTGGAGCCGGATTGCGTGTTCGGTTTTTCCGACCTGCAGGCCGATATCGCTTCGGCATTGATCCGCCATGGCGTGCAGGTGACGGTGTTCAACCAGCGCAGCGTCGACGAGATTTTCTCCATGCTGTACCAGGTGGCTGCGATGGTGGGTCAGGCCGCGCAGGGGCTGGAGCGCATGGCGCAGATGCGCGCCGGGCTGGATCGCATTGTGCTGGCCGCCAGCGCGCTGGCGCGGCGACCGCGCATCTTCTTCGAGGAGTGGGACGTGCCGCACATCAGCGCGATCCGCTGGGTGTCCGAGCTGCTGACGCTGGCCGGGGGCGAGGATTGTTTCCCTGAACTGGCCACCCAGTCGCTTGGCAAGAACCGCATCATCGCCGACGGCGCACAGATCGTGCAGCGCAACCCCGACATCATCATCGGCTCCTGGTGTGGCAAGAAGTTCCGGCCCGAGAAGGTCGCCGCCCGCCCTGGCTGGGAGCAGGTGGCGGCGGTGCGTGACCGGCAGCTTTTCGAGATCAAGTCGGCCGACATACTGCAGCCGGGGCCGGCGGCGCTGACCGACGGCGTGGCGCAGTTGCACCGCATCGTGATGGATTGGGGCGTGCGCCATGGCTGAGCCGGCCGTCGCCCGCAGCGAACTGATCGTCGGCGGCCAGAAAAGCGGCAAGTCGCGCCGCGCACAGGACCTGGCCGAAGTCTGGCTGGCGCGCGCACCCGGCCACCGGGCGATGCTGATCGCCACCGCCATCGCCACCGACGACGAAATGCGGGCGCGCATCGCCCGCCACCAGGATGACCGGGCGCGGCAGCTACCCGGCATGGCTACGCTGGAGGAGCCGCTGGAGATTGCGGCGCGCATTGCGCAGCACAGCCGTCCCGACACGCTGCTGGTGGTGGATTGCCTGACCCTTTGGCTGACCAACCTGGTGTGGCCTGGCGACCGGATTTTGCTGCCCGACGCGCATCCTGCACCCGATCCGGCGCTTGCGGTAGCGGCCCTGTTGGAGACGATCCGGGCCGCAGCCGGCCCGGTGGTGCTGGTCAGCAACGAGATCGGCCTGGGCGTGATCCCGATCGGCCCTGAGGTGCGCGGCTTTGTCGATACGCTGGGCCTGCTGAACCAGCGCGTGGCAACCGGGTGCGAGCGGGTGACTCTGATGGTGGCCGGACTGCCACTGGTGCTGAAAGGCCCGCCATGACGCGGTTGCTGCGGCGTGCTGGCCGGGTGACGGTCCTGTGCCTGCTGGCGGGCCTGGCCGCGGCGGCCAGCGCCATCGACCTGGTGGATGACCGCGGCGTCAAGCTGCACCTGGCGCGTTCGCCGCAGCGCATCGTGAGCGTGTTGCCGTCCTTGACCGAGATGGTCTGCGACCTCGGCCAGTGCCAGCGCCTGGTCGGAGTCGACCGCTATTCGAATTTCCCGGATTCCGTGCGCAAGTTGCCCCAGGTGGGCGGCGGCCTCGACCCCAGCGTGGAGGCCATCGTCGCGCTCAAGCCTGACCTGGTGCTGTTGGCCACGTCTTCGCCGGCGGCGGACCGGCTGCAGGCGCTGGGCATCCCGGTGGCGGCGCTGGAGCCCAAGACCTATGCCGATGTGCAGCGTGTCTTGTTGGCATTGGGACAGGTGCTCGAAGTACCCCATGCCCTGCAACGCTGGCAGGCGATCGACGCCTCGGTGCAGGCGATCGCGCGTGCACTGGCGCCGCGGGTGCGCGGTGCCAGTGTCTATTTCGAGGTAAACAACGCGCCGTATGCGGCGTCTGAATCCTCGTTCATCGGCGAGACCCTGGCACGCCTGGGGGTGAAGAACATCGTGCCTGGCAGCCTGGGGCCGTTCCCCAGGATCAACCCGGAGTTCGTGGTGCGCTCCGACCCGGATGTGATCATGGTTGGTGACGCCACCTTTGCCGGCATGGCGCAACGCCCGGGCTGGGCCGGCATGCGGGCGATCATTGGCCAGCGGGTGTGTGTCTACACGCCGGCCCAGTCGGACACCATGGTCCGGCCCGGCCCGCGCATGGCCGAGGCCGCCGCCGCCATGGCGCGCTGCCTGGAGCAGCACATCCGATGACGACGCACATCCGCTCGGGTAGCCAGCAACAGCGGGCGACCCTGGTGGCGCTGGCGCTGCTCGCTGTTTCGGCGCTGCTGCTGGTGCTGGGCATGGGGGTGGGCAGCACCGGTTTCGAGAGCGTGCGCCGGGCCTGGGCCGATCCAGTCGCGCAGCAGATCGTGTGGGAGATCCGTGCGCCGCGTTCACTCGGCGCCTGGTTTGCCGGTGCGCTGCTGGGTCTGGCCGGGGCGGTGGCGCAGGGCCTGTTTCGCAACCCGCTGGCCGACCCGTACCTGCTGGGCAGCGCCTCGGGCGCATCGCTCGGGGTGGCGCTGGCGCTGGCCGTGGCGGGCAGCACACCGTTTGCCACGGAATGGCTGTTGCGCCTGGGGCTGACCAGCGCCGCGTTCGCCGGCGCAGTGGCCTCGGTGCTGCTGACCCTGACGCTGGCGCAGGGTGTGCAACACACGCTGCGCCTGCTGCTGGCCGGCGTGGTGGTGGGGGTGGTGCTGGGCGCCCTGGGGCAACTCGTGATGATGATGCGCCCCGAGGTGATGCTGGCGATGCAGGCCTTTCTGCTGGGCACGACCAGTTTCGTCGGTTGGTCGGCGTGCCTGCTGTTGGGGGGGGTGTGGCTGCTGTGCGCCGTCGTGGTCTGGGCCCTGGGCCATGTGCTCGACGGTCTGTCGCTGGGCGAGGCCACCGCGTCGAGCCTGGGTCTGCCCTTGCCGCAGGTGCGCGCGGTGCTGGTGGCGGCGCTGGCGCTGGCCACGGGAACCGCCGTGGCCCAGACCGGGCTGATCGCTTTTGTCGGCCTGGCGGCGCCGCATCTGGTGCGCTCGGTGGTGAAGACCACCCACCGCTACCTGATCGTCCTCTCCAGCCTGATGGGTGCGGTGCTGCTGCTGGCATCGGACACGCTGGCGCGCTGGCTGATCGCTCCGCAGGAGCTTCCGGTGGGGGTGCTCACGGCCGTGCTCGGTGGCGGTTACCTGCTGTGGCTGATGCACCGGCGCAGTTCTCCGCGGGGTGGGCCGTGACGATCCGCGCGCAGGCCTTGGCATTGGAGGCGCACGACGTCCGGGCCGCGCTGGGCGGCACCCAGGTGCTGCACGGCATTTCGCTGGACTTGCCGCGTAGCCGCTGGACCAGTGTCGTGGGCCCGAACGGCGCGGGCAAGTCCACGCTGCTCAAGGTGCTGGCCCGGCTGCTGCCGCACCAGGGCCAGGTCCGGCTGCTCGGACAGCCCCTCGAATCGCTGTCCGGCCGGGTGCGCGCGCAACAGCTGGCCTGGATGGGGCAGGGCGAGACCGGCGGCGACGACCTGACGGTGTGGGACGTGGCGATGCTCGGGCGCTTGCCGCACCAGCCCTGGCTGGCTCCTGCGTCGGCACAGGATGTACAGGCCGTGGAGCGCGCGCTGCGTGCCACGCAGGCCTGGGACTGGCGCGCGCGCGCGCTCGGTCAACTGTCGGGCGGCGAGCGCCAGCGCGTGTTGCTGGCGCGCGCGCTGGCGGTCGAGGCGCAGGTGCTCTTGATGGACGAACCCCTGACCAACCTCGATCCGCCGCACCAGGCCGACTGGGTGCAACTGGTGCGTGCGCTGGTGGCGGCGGGCCGCACGGTGGTGAGTGTGCTGCACGAAGTCAGCATGGCGCTGCAATCGGACGACCTTGTGGTCATGGCCCAGGGCCGTGTGCGCCATCACGGCCCGAGCTCCGACCCGGCCACGCACGCGGCCCTGCTGGATGTGTTCGACCATCGCATCCGCATCCACCCACTGGCCGGCCAGTGGGTGGCGCTGCCGGCCCTATCATGAGTCGATGCTGGGTCTGGATGGCGCTCGCACCGGGGCAGCGCGGCCCGCAGACCGCCCCATGACCACACTGATCCCCGACATCCCCGGTATCGCCGACGCGGCGCTGAGCCGCACCCTGCAGCACAAACTCGACCGCAAGACCAAGCCGCAGGGCTCCCTGGGCATGCTGGAACAACTCGCGCAACAGCTGGGCGTCATCCTGGGCAGCGCTGCGCCGCGCCTGGATCAGCCACAACTCGTCGTGTTTGCCGGCGACCACGGGCTGGTGGCCCAGGGCGTGTCTGCATTTCCGAGCGACGTCACCTGGCAGATGGTCGAGAACTTCCTGGCTCAGGGCGCAGCAGTGAGTGTGCTTGCGCGCCAGCACGGGATCGCCCTGACGGTGGTGGATTGCGG
>JANOUM010000686.1:0-2871 GCA_031416855.1 Rhodoferax sp.
CAGAAAAGCTGACGGGTCGCGATGGAAGTCCGCCTCGCTGCCCTGCATGAAGTAGTCCGGGTGGGTGGTGATCCACGGGTGGTCGGGGCCGGTGTGGTTCGGGACGAAATCCACCATCATCCGCTTACCACGCGCATGCAGCCTCGCGCGCACCCGATCGATATCGGACCACGAGCCAATCCGCGGGTCGGGCTCGTAGTCCTCGATCGAAAACGGCGAGCCCACCACGGACGCCACTGTCCAGCCCGGCAAGGCATGATCGAAACGCGCGAATGCTGCCAGGTCGGTACGGAACATCCGGCGCCCGGCAATGCTTCGTTTCCAGATGCCCAGCAGGTAGACGCAGTCAAAACCCAGCTCCGACAACCGGTCCCATTCGGCATCGGGCACATCGGCCAGCCGGATCGTATGCCCGCTTGCGGCCGACAGGGCATCCAGCCAGGGCCAGGTGTTGATCTGGTAGAGATGGGGATGTGCGCGCCGCGGCGGCAGCGCTGCGGAAGCGCCGGATGCGGGGCTGGAAGTTCTCGTTGGCTTGCGCATGGTGCTCCAGTTTGCAGGTTCCGCTATGCCGTGAATCGCGCCAGCGGTGTGCGTCTGCTGTTGTTGGTGGACATTGTGCGCACACCCAGCGGGCTGTGGGTCGTCAATATCTTTGGTTGCGCTGCTTCTGAAGACATTTGCAGCCCACGGTCTCGGTTACAGTGTCACTCGACATCTGGCGCACACCCGGCAATGCCCATGCCTGCGATGCGCCACTGTCTTGAAACCGAGCCTGTCCACGCCGGTGCCGCCTGTCGGCTTGTGCGTGACCGATCAATGCCCGATCCACATGGAGAGTTTGCGCGTGAGCACAAATGAAAAAGACCGTCTGAACGAAAACAAGATCGGGCAGCCGTGGCACAAGTGGGGGCCCTACCTGTCGGAACGCGCGTGGGGCACCGTGCGCGAAGACTACAGCGCCGGAGGGTCAGCGTGGGAGCACCTCACGCACGACATGGCGCGCAGCAAGACCTACCGCTGGGGCGAGGACGGTCTTGCCGGCATCTCCGACCGTTACCAGATACTGTGCTTCTCGCTGGCGCTGTGGAACGGGCGCGACCCGATCCTCAAGGAGCGCGCTTTCGGCCTGGTACCCGCCGAGGGCAACCACGGTGAAGACCTGAAGGAGTACTACTTCTACGTCGACTCCACGCCCACCCACAGCTACATGAAGTGGCTGTACAAATATCCGCAGGCGGAATATCCCTACGCCGGGCTGGTCGACGAAAACCGCCGCCGCAATGGCTCGGGCCCGGAGTTCGAGTTGCTCGATACCGGCCTTTTTGACGAAGACCGCTACTTCGATGTTTTCGTCGAATATGCCAAGGCCGGCCCGGACGACATCTGCATCCGAATTGAAGCCTTCAACCGGGGCCCGGACGACGCCGACCTGCACCTGATACCGCAGTTGTGGTTTCGCAATATCTGGGCCTGGGGCGACCAGCGCAAGCTTGCGCCGTCGATCAGCCTGATGGCACCGGGCAAGAACTTCGTCGCGCTGTGCGCCGACGACAGCGAGGCAGACGGGCTCGCCAACCTGCCGACCAAGTACCAGTTGGGTCAGCGCTACCTGTACGGCGACGCCGACGGTGCCACGCTGTTCACCGACAACGAAACCAACACGGCACGGCTGTACGGTGAAGACCCGGCAAGCGCGCGCAAATACGTCAAGGACGCGTTCCACCGTGCAATCGTCAACGCGGAAACCGACGCCGTCAACCCGGCCCACACCGGCACCAAGGCGGCACTGCAATACAAGCGCCGCGTCAAGGCCGGCGCCTCGACAGTCGTGCGCCTGCGTCTGAGCAGCAAGGCGCTGAAGGCACCGCTCACCGAAGTGGACGCCATCGTCCGGAACCGGCTGGATGACGCCGACACGTTCTACGAAAGCATCCATCCAAAGAAGGCCAGCGAGGACGAAAAGCGCATTCAGCGCCAGGCCTTCGCCGGGATGATGTGGTCCAAGCAGAACTACATCTTCGATGTCGAGCAGTGGCTCAAGGGCGACAACGCCAATAACGCGCCGCCCGAATCGCGCAACCATATGCGCAACAAGCACTGGCGGCACCTCAATTCGATGCGCGTGTTGTCGATGCCCGACAAATGGGAATACCCATGGTTCGCGGCTTGGGACCTGGCTTTCCACACGGTGACCATCTGCCTGATCGACCCCGAATTCGCCAAGGAGCAGCTCTGGTTCATGCTGTTCGAGCAGTTCCAGCACCCGAACGGCCAGATCCCGGCGTATGAGTGGGAATTCTCGGACCTGAACCCGCCGGTGCACCCCTGGGCGACCTGGCGCGTCTACAACATGGACCGCATCCGTTCGGGCAAGGGTGACCGTGATTTCCTGGAGCGCTGCTTTCACAAGCTGCTGATCAACTTCGCGTGGTGGATCAACAAGGTCGATGGCGAAGGCAACAACATCTTCGAGGGTGGTTTCCTCGGGCTCGACAACATCACCTTGTTCGACCGCTCGGAAAAGCTGCCCGGGGGTGCCACGCTCGAGCAGTCCGATGCCACCGGCTGGATGGGGCTGTTCTGCCTGAACATGATGCGCATCTCGCTCGAGCTTGCAAAGGAAAACAAGACCTACGAGAGCCTCGCCAGCAAGTTCTTCCAGCATTACATCTATGTCGGGGCCGCCATGAAGAAGATGGGCGGCGGACGCAACTACAACCTGTGGGACGAAGAGGACGGTTTTTTCTACGATGTGCTGCGTTACCCGGACGGGCACTTCGAGAAACTGCGCGTGCGCTCACTGGTCGGCCTGATCCCGCTGTACGCGGTGGAGCGCCTGGAGGCCGACTGGATCAGCAACTTCCCCGA
>JANOUM010000687.1:0-6931 GCA_031416855.1 Rhodoferax sp.
CACGGGCAACCCGTGGCGGGCGCGGCAGTCCATACAGGTCGGCTGCCAGGTCGAAGTAGTCGCCCATCTTCAACTGCGAGTCGTCGTTGACGTTGTAGATCCGCTGCGGCCATGCGCGCCAGAGCGCAGCGATGCAGGCCCGAGCCAGGTCGTCGGCCTGGATGTGGTTGGTGTACACATCGTCCTGCTCGCGCAGCACCGGGGTTCCCTTCTGCAACCGCTGGCGGGGGGTGCCGCCCTGCCGGTCGACACCGTAGATGCCGGGAATGCGCAGGATGCTGCTGCGCAGGCCCGCCGAGCGCCCGGTGAAGCGCACCGCCAGTTCGGCGTCGTAGCGGCGCCTGGCGCGCGGCGTATCTGCCTGCGGGGTGCGCACCTCGGTCACCAGTGCGGCCTGGCAATCACCATAGACTCCGCTGGTGGAGCCATACACCAGGCCCGTTGGCAATCGCCTGCGGCGCAGCGCCACCAGCAGGGCACGGGTGCGCCGGTCGGTCCAACCCTCGGCTTGCGGCGGTGCCAGGTGCAGGACGCGGGTGGCGAGCCCCGCCAGCCGCCGCAGGGTTGCCGGCTGATCCAGATTGCCGGCCAGCGGTCGCACGCCGTGCCTGCGAAGTTCTGCCCGCCGATGGGCGCTGGAACTGACCGCCATGAGTGACATACGGCCCCGCAGGCGGTCGGCCACCCGCAGGCCGATATCGCCGCATCCAACGATCAACACGCGCTGACGGCGAAAACGCGCGGGCAACGCGCCGAGGGAGGCTTGGTTTGAAGGCAAAATCGGGGGCAATACCAGAACTGACTATCCCGAGGATAACGAAAAGATGAGTTTCCAGATTTCCATCCTGCCCAGCGGCCGGACATTCACAGTTGAACCAGGCGAACCCATGTTGACGGCCGGCATACGCCAGGGCATCGGCCTGCCCTACGGGTGCAAGGACGGTGCCTGCGGCTCTTGCAAATGCAAGAAGATCGACGGAACGGTGGTACATGGCACCCACCAGAGCAAGGCCCTCAGTGCCGACGAGGAAACCAATGGCTACGTGTTGACCTGCTGCGGCGTGGCGCACTCCGACGTGGTGCTCGAATCGCGCCAGGTCACCGAGGCCGGTGCCTTCCCGATCCGCAAGATGCCGGCGCGCGTGAGCAGTCTGGAGCGCAAGTCCCACGACGTGATGCTGGTGCGGCTGCAACTGCCGGCCAACGACACGTTCCATTACCGCCCTGGCCAGTATGTCGAGTTCCTGTTGCGCGACGGTTCGCGGCGCAGTTACTCGATGGCCAATGCGCCACACAACGGGCCCGGCCTCGAACTGCACATCCGCCACATGCCGGGCGGCAGGTTCACCGACCATGTATTTGGCGTGATGAAGGAAAAGGAGATCCAACGCATCGAAGGTCCGTTTGGCAGCTTCTTCCTGCGCCAGGACTCCGACAAACCCATGGTGCTGTTGGCCTCCGGTACCGGGTTTGCTCCCATCAAGGCGCTGATCGAGCAGATGCAGTTCCAGGGCATCACCCGCCGGGCCATTCTGTATTGGGGCGGCCGCCGGCCGGAGGACTTGTACATGGACGACTGGGTGCAGGCCAGGCTGCTGGAAATGCCGAACCTCGACTATGTGCCGGTGGTCTCCGATGCCCTGCCGCAGGACCGCTGGACCGGACGAACAGGTTTTGTCCACCGGGCGGTGCTGGAAGACCTGCCCGACCTGTCGGGCTACCAGGTCTATGCCTGCGGTGCCCCGATCGTGGTGGATTGCGCGCGCAACGACTACTGCGAACTAGCCGGGCTGGCCGAAGAGGAGTTCTTCTCCGACGCTTTCACCACCGAAGCAGACAAGGTGACCACATGACAAAGCTAAGCCGCCACACCACATTGCGGGCCCTGGCCGCCGTAGCGGCGCTCGCGGCAGCAGGCAATCTCTGGGCCCAGGCCTTTCCTTCCAAACCGATACGCTGGGTGATCGTGGCCCCGGCAGGTTCTTCGCTGGACGTCATCGCCCGCGCGATGCAGGACAAGCTCAAGGACAGCCTCGGCCAACCGATCGTGATCGACAACCGAGCAGGCGCGGGCGGCACGCAGGGCACCAATGAAGTGGCCAAAAGTACACCGGACGGGCACACCTGGGTCATGTCCTTCAACGGGCCGCTGGCCTATGCGCCCTTCTTGTACGGCAATCTGCCCTACAACCCGGCGCGCGACCTGCAGCCCGTGGTGCTGACGACCTCGCAGCCCAACCTGATCGCGGTGCATGCCGCTTTCCCCGCCAACAACATGAAGGAGTTGGTCCAGGTGCTCAAAGCCAACCCGGGCAAATACAACTTCGCATCGGTGGGCAACGGCAGTTCGTCCCACCTGACGATGGAATACGTGAAGGCGCAGACCAACACGTTCGCAGTGCACATTCCCTTCAACGGCGGCCCGCCAGCGGTCCTGTCCACCTCCGCTGGCGATACCCAGATCCTGGCCACGGTGCCCACCGTCATCACACCGCAGGTCGCCGCTGGTCGTATGAAGGCCATCGCAGTGACCGGCAAGCAGCGCTACCCGCTGACCCCGAATGTGCCCACCGTGTCGGAGAGCGGGGTCCCTGAGCTGCTGGGCTTCGAAGCCATTGCCTGGAATGGGGTCCTGGTGGCGTCCGGCACGCCGCGGCCCATCGTGGACCGGATCAATGCGGCGCTGAACGCGGCCATGAACGACCCGCAGGTCAAGGAGCGACTCAGGGCGGCCGGGTTGGAGCCGGCGGGCGGAACGCCGGAACAATTTGCCAAGCTGATCGCCGATGAGTCGGCCAAGTGGGAGCCGGTGATCCGGCGCACCGGCGCCAAACTCGACTGACGCATGGTTGGCCGGCTCCGAGCGGCCCGGTCCATGACCTGCATGTTTGGGCGTGCCGATTTTGGGCACAATCGCGCCATGAACATGCCCGTCCTTTCCCCGCGCCGTCTCGTCTTCGCTGCTATAGGTGCTGCGCTGCTGTCCGCGCCGTGGTGCGTCGCACTGGCCCAGGCCCGACCGGTGCGCATCATCGTGCCCTATGCGGCAGGCGGTCCGATCGACGTCACGGCCCGTGTGCTGGCCGAGCGCGTCCGGGATTCGCTGGGCCCGGTCATCATCGAGAACCGCCCCGGCGGCGGCGGCAACATCGGCGTCGATGCTGTTGCCAAGGCCCCGCCGGACGGTCTCACGATCGGTATCGCGGCGCTCGCCACCCACGCCATCAACCCCTGGCTCTACAGCAAGATGCCGTTCAATGTGGCCACCGACTTTGCACCGATCACGCAGATGGTGCGCGTGCCCAATGTGCTGGTCATCAACACCGACACCGCCAACCGACTGGGGATCCGCAGCCTGGCGGACCTCATCAGGTACGCCAAGGCCAACCCCGGTCGCCTCAACTACGGCTCGGGCGGCAACGGCAGTGGCGGGCACCTGGCGGGCGAGATGTTCAAGGCCCGGGCCGGCATATTTGCAGTGCATATCCCGTACAACGGCGGCAACCCGGCGCAGTTGGCCCTGCTGGGTGGCCAGGTCGACTTCAACTTCGACAACCTGGCCACAGCGGCCGCCAATATCAAGGCCGGCAAGCTCATGGCATTGGCCGTCACCACCGCGCAACGCAGCCCGGCGTTGCCGGATGTCGAGCCGGTCGGCGACACCCTGCCGGGATTCGCCGTCGACACCTGGTGGGGCTTGGTGGCACCCGCCGGCACGCCCAGGGAGGTCGTGTTGCGCCTGAACCAGGCGTTTGTAGCCGCCCTCAACAGCCCGGAGGCGCGTAGCCGCTTTGGCAACCTGATGGCCGAGCCGGTGCCCAGCAGCCCTGAACAGTTCGGCAGCTTCATGGCTGGCGAACTGGCCAAGTACGAAATGGCAGTAAAGGCCTCGGGCGCCAAGGTCGATTGAGCGCCGGCGTGGCGCGCCGCTCCCACGGACGGCCGCTCAGGACATGACGGGCCTGACCTGAAACGACAGGTCCATGCAATTGCGGCCGTCCTTGCGCGCATAACGGAACTCATCGGCCAGACGGTAGACCATCAACAGGCCCAGCCCCCCGAGCGGGCGCTGGTCCAGTGGGTTGACGGTACGGCGCAGCGCCTCGCCGATCTTGCCGGCGGGATCGAACGCAGACAGGTCATCCTCGTAACGCAGGCTGACGCCCCCCCCTTGCCGCGTTACCGCGATACTCACCTCGCTTCCGAGCATCCCGGCCGCATTCCCGTGCAGCACGCTGTTGGTCAGCAGCTCTTCCAGTGCCGTTTCCAGCCGCAGCATGACGGCGTCGGATGCATCGGCTGCTTCATGCCTGACATGACGCAACATGGCAGGCAGGGATTCCATTTGTACGGGGAAGCTGTATAGTGATTTCATCGCCATCGCGATGAATTAGAACAGCCAAACGGAGGCAGATCAAATGAAGCTAGCCAAGCTCACTCAATGGGCCATGATGCTGACCCTGCCCTGTTCGCTCGCCTGGGCGGCCGACGAGGCCGGCATTGTCAAGACCAGCAAGGGCCAGGTGGCGGTCGAACGCGCCGGCCAGCGGCTCGCGGCGCCGGTGGGCTCCAGGATATTCGCCAGTGACCGGGTGGTGACCGGTGGCGACGGCTCCGTGGGGATCACGTTGCGAGACAACACGATCTTGTCGGCCGGGCCCAACTCGACCGTCGACCTCAACAAGTTCACCTTCAACACCACCACCCACGCCGGCGCCATCGATGCCACGGTCAAGCGCGGGACCTTGTCGGTGGTTTCCGGCAAGATCGCCAAGGCCTCGCCCGAAGCGGTGAGTTTTTCAGCGCCGGGAATGACACTGGGTGTGCGCGGCACCAGTTTCGTGATCGACGCCGGCCAATAGGAGGCATTCATGGCATTGATCATGGTCGGCCTGGTGGCATTCGGGCTATATATCATCCAGTCCCAACCCATCAGCAGCGTGGTTCTGCTGCCTGATGCGGATGGCAAGACCGGCTCGGTCGTCGTGCAGACTGACGGCAGGAAGCAAGCCGTATCCTCGGCCTATGGCCGGGCCAGCGTGAACAAGTTCGGTTCGATCCACCTGGCCAATGACGACTTGGCGCTGGTGACACAGCGGTATGGCAACACCCTGGCGGCACGCCCGCCGGTGCCGATGTCATTCACGGTGTTCTTTGAATTCGGATCCGCAGCAGACATCGCCGTCGTGTTCCAGCCCATGCTGGATCAGCTGCGCGTGATGGTCATGACCTATCCGGCCGCCGAGATCACCGTCATCGGCCATACCGACCGGGTCGGGTCGCTCGAGTCCAATGATGCGTTGTCGCTGCAGCGCGCCGAGACCGTGCGCGCGCTGATCGAACAGTCCGGCATCGGCGCCCTCGTCCTGGAAGTCGCCGGGCGCGGTGAACGCGAGCCACTGGTACCGACCGCGGACGAGGTCGCCGAGGCACAAAACCGCCGGGTCGAGATCAATCTGCGCTGAGCGACTGCGCCGGGGGCGTCGGTCCCTTCCAGTGCAGCACCAGGATCGCGAGGTCGTCCGACGCCTCGGCCCCGGCCACGAACCGCCCGACGTCTTCGCGCACATGGCACGTGATGTCGGAGGCCGTCGGTGCCAGTGCCATGCCGGCCAGTGCGGTGCGCAGGCGCGCGCTGCCGTACAACTCGTTGTTGGCATTGGCGGCCTCGGTGATGCCATCGGTCACCATGCACAGGCGGTCGCCCGGCAACAACTGGACCTTGTGCACCCGGTATTCGAAATCATCCACCACACACAAGGGCGGGCCGCCGCCGCCGGCCTGCGCAAGCACCTGCTGCAACGTACCTTCCTGGCCCAGGCGCCAGGGGCCGTCGTGCCCGGCATTGACCAGCTCGAGCTGCCCGGTCTCCACATCCAGCACACCCAGCAGCAGCGTGACAAACAGGGTTTCGACGTTCTCGCGCGAGAGGTCGAGGTTGGCCGCCGACACGATCTCGGCCGGCCCGCCCGCCAGCCGGGTGGCGAAACTGCGCGTCAGCGCCTTGGTCACCGCCATGAACAGGCTTGCCGGCACGCCCTTGCCCGAGACATCGCCGATCAGAAAACACAGATGCCGATGGTCGACCATGAAGAAGTCGTAGAGGTCGCCGCCGACTTCACGCGCTGGTTCGATCAAGGCGTCGATCTCGAAGCGCCGCTCACCCGGAAACGCCCGGGTTGCGTTGGGCAGCGACCCGAGCTGGATGCGGCGCGCGGCCTCCATTTCGCCGGCCAGCCGCGCGGCATGTTCACGCAGCTGTTGTTGCTCCAGCGCCAGGCGGCGATTGTCGCGCTCGACCTCCAGTGTGGAGCTGGACACCAGGCTGGCCAGCAGGCTGGCAAAACCCACGGCGAGGCTGGCGCCGTCGAACAGCCAGCCCCGGCTGCTGAACAACCAGAAGCCGAACGCCACGAAAGCCAGGCAGACGATGCTCACCCACCAGCCCAGGCGCAGGTGCCGGCGCCCTTGCATGGCAGCTGACCGGCGCAGGCCACTGGGTGCGGCCAGGACGATCAAGGTTCCGACCACCAGCAGCGACACCAGTTCGGCCCACTTCATCCACCAGGGCCGCAACAGCATCCGCCCATCGAACATGCTCTCCAGCAACTGCGCCTGTATCTCGATGCCGGCTACGCTCTCGCGCAACGGGGTCATGCGCCGGTCGTTCAGACCGGAGCCGGTCAAACCGACCAGGACCAGCTTGTTGTGCAACGATTCCGGCGCGACCTTGCCGGCCAGCAACTCCACCGCGGAGATGTTGCGATGGCCCTCGCCCTGCGCTTCCGGCGCGAAATGCAGCCAGATGTCACCGCCCGGCTGGGTCGCGAACTCCCTGTCCGCCACGCGCACCGTACGGATGCCGTGCTCGTCGGCCAGCACCGCGATGGACGTGGCGTCATGCCCGACACGCAGCATCTCCATGGCCAGC
>JANOUM010000688.1:0-11324 GCA_031416855.1 Rhodoferax sp.
CGCCGTGCGCACGTTCTTGGGTAGCGCCTGCGGGAAGCTGGTGCGAAACGGGTTGATGTCCAGCCCGCCGCGGCGGGTGTAACGCGCATACACCGCCAGCCTGGAGGGCTGGCAGCGCGCGCGGATGTCCATGAAGATGCGTTCCACGCATTGCTCGTGGAACTCGTTGTGGTTGCGAAAACTGACCAGGTACTGCAGCAGGCCCTCTTGCTCGATCTGCGGTCCCGAATACGCGATCTGCACGCTGCCCCAGTCCGGCTGGCCGGTCACCAGGCAGTTGCTCTTGAGCAGGTTGCTGGTCAGCACCTCGGTCACCGGCTGTTCGGCGAAGTTGGCGCGCAGCAACTCGGGCGCCGGTGTGTAGCGCGAACATTCGATGTCCAGCCGGTCCAGGCTCAAACCGTCGAGTTCGTGGATCGGCTCACGATCGAACATCTCGGGCGGCAGGACCTTCACACCCACGCCCGACTGCATGGCCGGCGCACCGCGCCACAGGGCCTCGTTCAGATCGGCGCGCAGCCGGGCCAGCACCTGCGCCGCATCGGCGAACGGCGTGTTGGTGAAACTGCCCAGGTAGAGCTTGAACGATTTGCTCTCGATGATGTGCGGCGTTTCGCAGGGGACGGTGAAGTGTGCAATCGCCACCTGTGGCTTGCCGCGCGAATTGAGCCAGGACAACTCGAACGACGTCCACAGGTCGGCGCCGAAAAATGGCGGCGTATCGCCCACACCGATTTCGCGCCGCTTGTCCGCGCGCGGGATCGGAAACAGCAGCGTCGGGTCGTAGTGGTCGGTATAGGCTGAGGCCTTGCCCAGCGGGGACTGCTCCGGGGCTGGCATGGCATCAGTCGGTGCGCGGTTGCGCGCCGAGAAAATGAGTCAGCGGTGGCACCAGGCGGTCCACCACACCGGGCGCGAGGTCGTGGCCCATTCCGTCGATGCCCACCATCCGCGCGCCACGGATCCGCCGGGCGGTGTCTTCGCCGCAGGCATACGGCACCAGCGGGTCGGCACGGCCATGCAGCACCAGGGTCGGGGTGCGTATGTCGGCCAGCGCCAGCGCGCGGTGATCGGTATCGGCCACGATGGAAACCATCTGGCGCATCGTACCCTGGGGGTGGAAACTGCGCTCCAGCGAGGCGCGGATGCGTTGTTTCATGTCGCGCTCGGGGATCGGAAACCCCGGGCTGCCGATGGTCTTGTACAGGTGCACGTAATGCGTCACGATGTCCTCCACCGCCGGGCTTTTAGGGCGCCCCAGCAGTACCCGGCGCACCTTGTGGCTGGCCTCCGGCAAACCACGTGCGCCGCTGCTGCTCATGATGCTGGTCAGGCTGCGGATCCGCTGGGGCGCGGCAATCGCCACCCGCTGCGCAATCATGCCGCCCATGCTCACACCCACCACGTGCGCCGCGTCGACACCCAGGGCATCCAGGACACCCACCGCGTCCAGCGCCATGTCGCCCACGCTGTAGGCGGGTTCGATCGGGGCCCGCAGCTTATGCTTGATCATGGTCCAGACCAGGTTGGGCAGTCGCAGGTGGTCGAAGTACTGTGACAGGCCGATGTCGCGGTTGTCGTGCCGGACCACGCGGTAACCGGCGTTCACCAGCGCGCGCACCAGGGCTGGCGGCCAGGCGATGAGTTGCATGCCCAGCCCCATGATGAGCAGCACCACCGGGCGGGCTTCTCCCGGCACCGAGCCAGTGTCCTCAACCTCGATCTCGATGCCGTTGGCCTTGATTTTCATGCGCTGCCGGTCAAGTAGAGGAGCGACGGCGAAACACCAGGCGCCCGGAACTGGACATGTCGGGTTGGAAGGCATAACCCTCCTCGGCAAAGGCTTCCAGTTGGCTCGGCCGGGTGGCCCTGTGGGTGATCGCATGCCGGGCCATCAGCCCGCGCGCGCGCTTGGACATGAAACTGATCACCTTGAACTCGCCGTTGTCGCGTTCTTCCTCGAACACGCAGTCGATGACGCGCGCTTTCAGCACCTTGGTATCGACCGCCTTGAAGTACTCCTGCGAAGCCAGGTTGACGACCACCGGCTGCGCTTCGCCCTGCAGGCGCTGGTCCAGGTAGTGCGCAATCCGCCGGCCCCAGAAGCGGTACAGGTTGCCGCCGAGGGGGTTGTCGAGCCGGGTGCCCATCTCCAGCCGATAGGGCTGCATGCGATCCAGCGGGCGCAACACGCCGTACAGGCCGCTGAGCAGACACAGGTGCTCCTGCGCCCATGCCAGGTCATCGACCGCCAGCGTGCGCGCGTCCAGCCCACCATAGACGGCGCCATCGAAAGCCAGCACGGCCTGGCGGGTGTGGGCCGCATCGGGCTTGCGTCGCCAGGCCTTGTACCGTGCCGTGTTGAGCCGGGCCAGCGGTTCGCTCAAGTCCATCAGGGCAGCAATGTCGGCCACCCTGCGCTTGCGCAGCAGTCCGATCAGTTTGGCGGCATCGTTGACAAACAGGGGTTCGGTGGCAGGAGCCTCGCCCAGGGGGGTATCGAAATCCAGTGACTTGGCGGGCGAGAGCAGAAAAAGCATGGGCGCCGAGTCTATGCCAGGTCCCCGGCCAGCGAGGCCAGCGTCTCCGGCGCTATTGCCATGTGGGCCGGGTAGTGGGTGTGGTCGCAACCCAGTTTGACACCGGCGCCGGCCGCCACCGCGGCGCACATCGCGGGCGTAAGTTCAAAACGCACAAAATGGACCGCCGAAGTCTTTTCGTCGTTCTCGCGGTCCATGTCTTCGTCGGCAATCGCGTACACGCGGGGCTGGCCTTCGACCTCGACGAACATGCGGTCCTCCACGCCGATCAGGCGCGACAGCTCCCGCTTGCGTTCGTTCACGTCCGGGTACTCGATCAGCATCGTGGCCTTCCAGTTGCTGCCCTCGGGCATCAGCGGCGCATAGGCCTCGATCTCCTGCAGGATGCCGTCTTCCTCGAAGATCTTCTCGATGCGCAGCATCTCCTGGATCTGGTAGCGGATGGTGGTCTCGCTCTCGAACTGCAGCGTGATGTGCTCGCCCAAGCCCACCGAGCGCAGCTTGCGGTGCGCGATGACCTCGGCCTTGTGCGACTTGCGGAACTTGCTGTAGGCCTCCAGGCCCATCAGGTTGTCGGGGGTGATGTGTCCGGTGAGTTGCATCATGTTGGAGTACTCCTATTTCAGCCCGTAGGCTTCACGAATCAGCGTCAACGGATGTTTTTGCGGCACGGCGCCCAGGCTGTTGACCGCGAAGCCTTGCGCGATATGGTGGCCGCCCAGCGGACAGTCGGAACTGAGTACATCGGGTGCGCCGCCGTCCTTGTGGTTGGCCATGGCCTTGAACAGCGGTTTGCCGATCTTCATGGCCTGTTGGTGCGTCGCCTTCTTCACGCCGAAGGTGCCTGCATGGCCGGAGCAGCGCTCATGGGTGTGCACGCTGGTGCCAGGCACCATCTTGAGCATTTCCTCGGTCTTCTTGCCGATATTTTGCACCCGGCCGTGGCAAGGGATCTGGTAACTCACCTTGCCCAGTGGCCGCGGGAACTCGGTCTTGAGCAGGCCGTCGCGCTTGCGCGCCATCATGTACTCGAACGGATCCCACATCGCGTCCTGCACCAGCTTCACGTCGGCATCAAGGGGGTACATCAGCGGCAGTTCCTGCTTGAACATCAACGTGCAACTGGGCACCGCACTCAGGATGGCGTAGCCCTGGCGAGCATAACCGGCCAGCACGGGGATGTTGACTTCCTTGCTGGCATGCACCGAGTCCATGTCGCCGAGTTCGAGCTTGGGCATGCCGCAGCACTTTTCCTTCTCGACCAGCACGTAGGGCACCGCGTTGTGGTCGAGCAGCTTGAGCAAGTCCAGCCCGATGCCGGGCTCGTTGTAATTGACGTAGCAGGTGGAATAAATCGCCACCTTGCCGGGGGTCTTGTCGCCGTTGCGCACCGCGTACGGCTTGCTCTTCGGCGCCGCCGAGCGGAACTTGCGCGTGGCCAGCGAGGGGAGCCAGGCGTCCTTATCGACACCCAGGGTGCTCTCCATCACATTGCGGGCCACCTTGGTCTTGTTGACCGCATTGACCGCCTGCACCACGATCGGTATGCCAGCGAACTGGCCATGCACGTCGGTCGACGCCAGCAGTTTCTCGCCGAAGCCAACCTCGCCCTTCTTGAACTTGATCGCCTTGGCGCGCAACATGGTGTGCGGGAAATCCAGGTTCCATTCGTGCGGCGGCACATACGGGCACTTGGTCATGAAACACAGGTCGCACAAGTAGCACTGGTCGACGACCTTCCAATAATCTTTTTTGTCGACACCGTCGACCTCCATCGTCTTGCTCTCGTCCACCAGGTCGAACAAAGTGGGGAACGAGCCGCACAGGCTGACACAGCGGCGGCAGCCGTGGCAGATGTCGAAAATGCGCTCGAGCTCCTTGAACGTGGCCTCTTCGTTGTAGTAGTCGGGGCCCTGCCAGTCGATCGGGTGGCGGGTGGGAGCTTCCAGATTGCCTTCGCGTGCCATGCAGTCCTCTTGGTGATCTTGGTGATCTTGGTGATCTTGGTGGTTGGGCTTCTCGAAAGAATCGCGGAACGCTTCGAGAAACCGGCTGCCGGGGCAGCCGGGGGCGCTGCACCATCAGCGGCGCAGCAGGGGATGTCAGGACCTCAATCGACGAGTTCGTTCAGGGCCTTGACGTAACGGTTCGCATGGCTGCGCTCTGCCTTGGCCAGCGTCTCGAACCAGTCGGCGATCTCGTCATGGCCTTCGGAGCGGGCCGTCTTGGCCATGCCGGGGTACATGTCGGTGTATTCGTGGGTCTCGCCGGCCACGGCGGCCTTGAGGTTGTCACGCGTGGCACCGATCGGCAAGCCGGTGGCCGGGTCGCCGCACTGCTCGAGCCACTCGAGGTGGCCGTGCGCGTGGCCGGTTTCGCCTTCGGCGGTGGAACGAAACAGCGCTGCCACGTCGTTCTGGCCTTCGATGTCGGCCTTGTTCGCGAAATACAGGTAACGGCGATTGGCCTGGGACTCGCCTGCGAAGGCGGCCTTCAGGTTGTCTTCCGTCTTGGAGCCTTTGAGTGCTGCCATGGAAATCTCCTTTTGGGTTAAGAATCGAACGCGTCGCCTGGCACGCCAAAGCGCACCAAGACGCCGATAGAGTAGCCGCCCCGTGCCCATCCGTCCAATTGCCACAATCAATGCCTTGCATTCAAAATGCCTATGGACTTGCGGCAATTGATAACTGTTCTCAACCGAGAACCCCCAAGCCGACCGTGCGGCATTACGATACGGTCGATGGACCCGGCTTGACGGGCCCCAAGACCAGGAGACCACGATGCCCAGCCCCTCCGACATCGGTGCCGCCATGCCCGCGCCCCCACCGATCCAGCAACTCCACCACTATGCCCACCGCGCGCGCGACGCCGAAGAAACGCGCCACTTCTATGAAGACATCCTCGGCTTGCCGATGTACCACATCATCCAGAGCGACCATGTGCCCAGCACCGGCGAGTACTGCCCCTACACGCACTTCTTCTTCCGGCTGCAGGACGGCTCGTTCATCGCATTTTTCGACCTGGGTGATGACGAGGCGGCCTTGCCGTCGCCCAATACCCCGGCATGGGTGAACCACATTGCGTTTCGGGTCAACAACCTGGGCGAACTCGACGCCATGAAGGCCCGGCTGCAGGCCCACGGTGTGGATGTCATTGGCATCACCGACCACCACATCTTCAAGAGTATCTATTTCTTCGACCCCAATGGCGTACGCCTGGAACTGTCGGCGCAGGTGGCCAACGAGTTCCAGATGCTCAAGGAAAGCACGACCGCACACGCACGGCTCGACGAATGGACGGCGCGCAAGCAGCTATGGCGCAAGGAACGCGCACAGGGGCAGGCGACCGGAAAACTCAAGCCACAGCACAACGACCGGCCCGAAATGGTGGCGCGCGCGTCCGCCAAACCTTGAACAGGTACTGCCACCATGACCGTCGCCAAGCCCGCATACCGGGACACGCCTTTCACCAACGGGTACGAGTTCACCCAGGGCAGCGGTTATGCGCTGCCCGAGTACCCTTTTGTCGCACCGCCAGAGCTGACCCGTGGCGAACGCCCACGCCATCCAGTGGTGATCGTCGGCGCCGGAATCACCGGGCTGACACTTGCCTGCGCCCTGGCGCAGCGAGGTGTGGCCGCCGTCCTGCTGGACGAGGACAATTCGGTCGGTGTCAAGGGCGCTTCGTCGCGCGGCATCTGTTATACGCAGAAATCACTGGAGATCTTCCACCGGCTGGGCATCTACCACCGCATCGCTGCCAAAGGCATCCAGTGGAGCATCGGGCGCACCTTCGCCGGCCAGGACGAGGTGTATTCCTTCGACCTGCGCCAACAGAGCAATTTCCAGTTGTCGGCGCAGCCGCCCTTCATCAACATCCAGCAGTTCTACATCGAGGGCTTTCTGGTGGAACGCATCGCGGAGTTGTCGCGTGACAGCGTGGGTGTCGACATGCGCTGGTTGTCGCGCGTGGTCGGGTTCGAACAGGCCGACGGATTTGCCACCCTCACCATTTCCACCCCGGACGGCAGCTACAAGCTGGAGGCCAGCCACGTGGTCGACGCCAGCGGTTCACACACGCCGTTCCACGCATGGTGCCAGGCCGGCATGCAGGCCAGGCGCGGCGACGACCGCTGGTGCATCGCCGACGTGCGTTTTGCCGAGCGCCCGCCCATCGAGCGCCACACCTGGATCGAGGCCCCGTTCAACGACAACCGCGCCGTCTGGCAACACTTGATGGCCGACGATGTCTGGCGCATTGACTACCAGATGGAGCCCGACGCCGACCCGGCCCATGTGAGCAGCGAGGCCCAGGTACGGGCACGGCTGCAGCGCCAGTTCGGCCCCGGGGTCCAGTGCGAGATCGTCTGGGTGGGGCCGTACGCCTACCGCAGCCAGTGCCTGAACCAGCTGCGCATCGGCAGCGTGTTTTTCATGGGCGACACCGCCAAGATCGTCAGCCCGTTCGGCGCCCGCGGTGGCAACACCGGTGTCGCCGACGCCGACAACCTGGCCTGGAAACTGGCCGCCGTGTTACGCGGGCAGGCCAGCCCGGCGCTGCTCGACAGCTACAACGACGAACGGCTGGAGGCCGCCCGACAGAACGTGCTGGTGACGAACCGGACAGCGCGCTTTCTGCGCCCGGCCGACGGAATCGAACGCACCTTCCGCAACGCCGTCATCGGGCTGGCGCGCCGATACCCGTTCGCGCGCCAGCTGGTCAATACCGGGCGCATGGCGGTGGCCAACGCCTACACCCATTCGCGCGTGTGCGACAAGCATGGCGGCCTGTCGGTGCAGAACGTAGGCTTCCAATGGGCCGACGACAGCACCGGTTGTGTCAACGACCTGGTGTTGTGGGCCGACGGCCAACTGCTGCTGCTGGTGTTTGGCGAGTTGTCGGCCGCAGCCGGCCAGCGGCTGTCCAACCTGGGGCGGCACGCGCCGGTGCGCAGTGTGCAGGTGCTGGGGCCGGACGGCCGCGCCCATGCCCTTGAAGCCGTGCGCGACCCGCTGGGCCACCTGCAGGGCGCGTGCCATGTGTTCGGGCATGCGTGGGCACTGGTCCGGCCCGATGCCTACCTGGCAGCGACCGGCGAAGCGGTCGACGGCTCGCTGATCGCCGCGATCGAACACGCCCTCGGCCTCAAAGCAGGAGCAACCGCATGAAAACCAACTTGCTCCTGCAGGACGCCGACACGTTCTACGAGCAATTGCTCGATGCCCATACCGGCCTGAGCCGCGACCAGTCTGAACTGCTCAACGCGAGGCTGATCCTGCTGCTGGCCAACCAGGTAGGCGACGCCCGGGTGCTGCAGGAATGCATCCTGGCGGCCCACGAGGTGCTTCCGGGCGGCTGAGGCACGGCCCCGGCCCCTAAAATCGGTCGATGACCGAACCTCTGCAGCAACCCGGCCTCGACAGCCTCTCCAAATCCTTCGAACCCGGCGCCATCGAGGCCCGCTGGGGTCCCGAATGGGAGCGCCGGCACTACGCCGTGGCCGGCCACCGCGGCACCGGCGCACCACACGCCAGCGCACCTTCCTTCGCCATCCAGCTGCCGCCGCCCAACGTGACCGGCACGCTGCACATGGGCCATGCGTTCAACCAGACGATCATGGACTCGCTGACGCGTTACCACCGCATGCGGGGCGACAACACGGTCTGGATCCCAGGCACCGACCATGCCGGCATTGCCACCCAGATCGTGGTCGAGCGCCAGTTGCAGGCGCAGGGCATCAGCCGCCACGCCATGGGCCCCACGCCGGCCGAGGCGCGCAGGAACTACGACGCCAAGGTCTGGGAATGGAAGGAGAACAGCGGCAACACCCTCACCACGCAGATGCGCCGCATGGGCGATAGCGTGGACTGGAGCCGCGAATATTTCACGATGGACCCGAAGCTGTCCACCGTGGTGACCGACACATTCGTGAAGCTCTACCAGCAGGGGCTGATCTACCGCGGCAAGCGCCTCGTCAACTGGGATCCGGTATTGCAGAGCGCCGTCAGCGACCTGGAGGTGGAGAGCACCGAGGCCGACGGCCAGATGCACTACATCAGCTACCCGTTTGCCGACGGCCCCCAGCTGATCGACGGTGTGCTGCAAAAAGGCATGACCATCGCCACCACCCGCCCCGAGACCATGATGGCCGACGGCGCGCTGGCGGTGCACCCAGAGGATGCGCGCTACGCACACCTGGTAGGCAAGCTGGTCGACCTGCCGCTGTGCAACCGGCGCATCCCGATCATCGCCGACGATTTCGTCGATCGCGCCTTCGGCTCGGGCTGCGTAAAGATCACCGGGGCGCACGACTTCAACGACTACGCCTGCGCCCAGCGCCACCAGTTGCCGTTGATCACCATCTTCACGCTCGACGCCAGGGTCAACACCAACGGCCCGGCACCGTACCAGGGCATGGACCGTTTCGATGCCCGCAAGGCCGTGCTGCGCGACCTGAAGACCGAGGACCTGCTGCTGCAAAGCAAGGCCCACAAGCTGATGCTGCCGATATGTGCACGCACCGGCCAGGTGGTCGAGCCGATGTTGACCGACCAGTGGTTCGTGGCCATGACGAAAGTCGGCCATGACGACCCCACCGGCAAGTCGATCGCGCAAAAGGCGATCGACGCGGTGCAGTCGGGCCAAGTGCGCTTCGTGCCCGAAAACTGGGTCAACACCTTCAACCAGTGGATGAATAACATCCAGGACTGGTGCATCAGCCGCCAACTCTGGTGGGGCCACCAGATTCCGGCCTGGTACGGTAGCGGCGACGAGCTGTTTGTGGCGCTGAACGAAGACGACGCGCGCGCGCAGGCAACAGCCGCCGGCTACACCGGGCCACTACGCCGCGACGACGACGTGCTCGACACCTGGTATTCGTCGGCACTGGTGCCGTTCTCCACCATGGGGTGGCCAGAAAATAAGGCCTCCACGCTCGGCACTGGCCCCGATGCGAACGAGAGCCAGAAGCGCACCTCCTCGCTGCCCCTCGAGGGGGCTGCCGCGCCTTCGGGCGGCCCGGCGGCGCAGCGGCCAGGGTTGACGGACTACGGCCTCTACCTGCCCTCCAGTGTGCTAGTGACCGGCTACGACATCATCTTCTTCTGGGTTGCGCGCATGATCATGATGACGACCCATTTCACCGGGCGCGTGCCATTTCGCGATGTCTACATCCACGGCCTGGTGCGCGACGCGCAGGGCCACAAGATGAGCAAGTCCGAAGGCAATGTACTCGACCCGGTGGATCTGATCGACGGTATCACGCTCGAGCCCCTGCTGGCCAAACGCGTGGACGGCCTGCGCAAGCCGGAGACGGCCCCGCAAGTGCGCAAGAACACGCAAAAGGAGTTTCCCGATGGTATTCCCGCGTTTGGTGCCGACGCGCTGCGCTTCACTTTCGCCGCGCTGGCCTCGCTGGGCCGCAACATCAATTTCGACACCAAGCGCTGCGAGGGTTACCGCAATTTCTGCAACAAGCTGTGGAACGCGACCCGTTTCGTGCTGATGAACTGCGAGGGCCGGGATTGCGGCCTGCAGGAGCACACCAAGGCCGAATGTGCCCCCGGTGGCCCGGCGCACGGATACCTTGCGTTCAGCCAGGCCGACCGCTGGATCACGTCGATCCTGCAACAGGTAGAGGCCGACGTTGCCAAGGGCTTCGCCGAATACCGCCTGGACAACGTGGCCAACACGATCTACCAGTTCGTCTGGGACGAGTTCTGCGACTGGTACCTGGAGATTGCCAAGGTGCAGATCAACACCGGCACCGACGCCGAGAAACGCGCCACGCGGCGCACCCTGATCCGCGTGCTGGAAACCATTTTGCGCCTGGCCCACCCGGTGATCCCGTTCATCACCGAGGAGCTGTGGCAGAAGGTGGCACCTGTCGCAGGCCGCGCCGGCGCGTCGGTCAGCATCGCGCCTTACCCGGTCAGCCAGCCCGAGCGCATCGACCCGCAGGCTACCGCGTACGTGGCCAGGCTCAAGCAGTTGGTGGACGCCTGCCGCAACCTGCGCGGTGAAATGGGTGTGTCGCCGGCCACACGGCTGCCGCTGCTCGTGGTGGCCCACCATGCACAGGAAGCCGCATTTCTGCGCCAGGCGGCGCCAGTCCTGCAGGCGCTGGCCAAACTCAACGAAGTGCGGGTGTTCGACGACGAGGCCGCCTGGTCGGTTGCTGCGCAGGCGGCGCCCGTAGCGGTGGTGGGTGAGGCGCGAGTATGCCTGCACATGGAAATCGACCTAGCCGCCGAGAAGCTGCGGCTGGGCAAGGAGAGCGCGCGATTGGAAGGCGAGATCGCGAAGGCCCATGGCAAGCTGTCCAACGAGGCTTTTGTCGCCAAGGCGCCAGCAACCGTGATCGAGCAGGAGCGCAAGCGGGAGGCGGACTTTGTCGCGAACTTGTCCAAGGTGCGGGACCAGCTGGCGCGTCTGGGCTGATCGGCGCAGCGTGCTGGCTGCGCTGGTCGCGGCGCCCTGCTGCCGGAAAATCCCGGCGCCAGCAAGGCGCTGCGCGGGCTAACGCCGGCGCATCAGGTGGATGAACTCGCCCGCTGTTGCCTGCTGTTCCACGATTTCGTTACCGGTCTGCTTGGCAAAGGCCTGGAAATCCCGCACCGAACCCGCATCGGTCGACACCACCCGCAGAGTCTGGCCACTTTGCATGGTGTTGAGCGCCTTCTTGGCCTTGAGGATCGGCAGCGGGCAGTTCAGGCCCCGAGCGTCGACTTCAATATCAGCGTGCATCACAATTCCTTCGGTTGCCCTGATTCTAGGCACCTATTG
>JANOUM010000689.1:0-2436 GCA_031416855.1 Rhodoferax sp.
CCGCAGTGCGCAAGCAGCTCAAGAACTACGAGCGCATGAAGCTCCTGATGGAGCACTGGATTGACTTGGCAACGGAATTGTCAACCCTGCGGCTGACCAAGGAAGCCGGCTGAACGGCAGCGAGAACTTGGCACTGTCCAGATCGGTAAATCAACGACTTAGAACGGTATTTTGGCGCGTATGGCACTACATTTTTGCAGTTGCCAAATGGTTGCCGAAGCACCATGAGCGGCTGGTTCAGCGGTTGCGGTAGGGACGGAGGTTACCCCCCGCACAGATCCGTACGTGCAGAATTACCGCATACGGCTCCTGCTTCAGGTGTGTGACGTGTAGGAGTCCGGTTGGCCAGCCCTTGGTGCGGGCGCTCGCCGTTGTAAAAGGCAAAATATTTCGTCAAGCCGAGCAGCAACTCGCTCATCGTGGCGTACCCATTGAGGTACACGCCTTCGTGCTTGACGCTGCGCCACAGCCGCTCGACAAAAATATTATCGAGCACGCGCCCCCGGCCATCCATGCTGATGGTGACACCCCAGCGTTTGAGTACGCCCGTGAAGCCCTCGCTGGTGAACTGTGAACCCTGATCACTGTTGAAAAAGTCTTTCCGCTGCCCACCAGGTAGCTTGCCCGCTCGTGCAGCAGGCCCACGTCGTAGTGGCACACGTCTGTTCGCTGCCGTACCCCGGCCGCGAGTCTGCGCTGGCGCGCAGACAAATATCCTGCGTGTGCGCGAACGCACAGATTCAACACACGTAGACCGTTACCTTGGCCACGAGTTAACACGCTGCCCGGCGTTGCGGCCGGAAGGAATTCACCATGTTGCACCTGTGCCACCCGACCCCCTTGACGAACCGCCTTGCCGGCCGCGAGATCCGGGTTTGCCCTCTATGCGCCGGCGACGTTCTGCGCACAGCGAGGCGCCCAGTCGACCGCGTCGCGGGCTGGATATCGTCAACGCGCCGCTACCGCTGCCAATCGTTTCGTTGCCAATGGGAGGGCAACCTTCAGCGGCAGCGCAGCGCCTTCAGAAAGACTACGCGATACAACAGCCGGCGCGGTTTGGGTGCTGAGACCGAGCCGGCTGATCGGTCGTTGCCCAAGACCTTCATCGTGTCCATGGTGCTTTCCGTGCTGGGCACGGTGTTCGTGCTAGTGGCAGGAAGCACCGACTGGATGTTCCCCGCCGACCCTGCCTATCTGCAATCCAGCGAAGACTCCTGGCGGGCGCAGCCGGTCTTCGTCACCAGGTCACCGTCCGCCACCGCGCCTGCCGTGAAGTAGGCCAGCGCGCTGCGTGTGTCAGCGCACAGTGCGCCAAACGCACCGATGGCAGCATCGAGCCCTGTCAAGCCATCCCTCAACCGCCAACAAGGAACCCCATGATCACCAATGCCAATGCACAAACCTCCGGCAACCTGGCCGATCGCGCCGCTTCCTCGGCCGACCATGCCATCCGGTCGACCCAATACGCCGTCAACGGGGCGCTCGACACCCTGGCCGCCAATGTGCAGGACCTGCGCCACCACACCGCTCCGCTGCTCGAACGCGCTACCGGACAGGCCAGTGCCCTGGCGCACCGTGGCGCGGACAGCGTGCGCGCCACGTCCCAGCAGGTGCGCGCCGCGGCGCGCCAGACCTCGGACGACACCAAGGGCTACATCCGGGATGAACCGGTCAAGGCCATGTTGATCGCGGCCGCCACCGGTGCCGTACTGATGGCGCTGGTAAACCTGCTCGGCCATTCGCGCCGCCAGCGATGATCGCGCGCCTGACGCGGGCACCCGCCCCGGGGCTCTGAGCAGGTACTTCGCCGGCCTGGGGACGGCAACTCCACCGGCGCGGTATACCAAGGCCGAATGCTTGCTGGCGTTCGAAAACTCGGAGTGGTTTGCACGTCTGGACAGCCATTCCCACCTGGTCGCCCGCACGGTCTTGCAACGGACCCACGCCCCGGCGCTGGCGGCCGAGGCGGCACGGCAGGCGCTGGACAGAGCTGCCACGGAGCCTTGCTGGCCGTGCAGTAACGCGCAACCGGCATCGATGCATCGAGTCATGCTCAGAATCGTTGACGCCGAAACGCTCGACCACCTGGCGCCCGGCGATCCGGCGGCGCGCCGGTCGCGTCAGGATCTGGTGCGGATCCACCACGCGATGGGCACGCGTTCGATCATCACGCGCGGCTGGAAATACTTGTGCCCGTCGCGTGGCGCCCTACAGTCCTTGGCTTTGCAGCCGGACTTCGCCCTTGGGCGTGCGCAGAATCGCGACCAGGTTGGCGGGCCCTGTGGCCAGGGCGAGACCGGACAAGCCAACAGACGCGTAGGCCTGTTGCAGGCGCGCAGCCTGCGGATGCGTGACGGCGATACCTTGCAGCGACACGCCGGAGCGCCGCAGGTTGTTCCTCGGATGCAGCCGCAGAGGCTCGGCGTCCCCGGCGCC
>JANOUM010000690.1:0-3523 GCA_031416855.1 Rhodoferax sp.
CACCGACGCCGTAGTCGGCCAGAAGTTGCAGGGCATCGAACACCATCACGTCCGGAGCGACATGGTACAGCGTGGAATCACGCCCCTTGAGCAGTTGGTTGACGGGTTTCATGCTAACTCCTGGTTGACTGCCGAGGCAGAAGCTTCCAGTGTAGTCAATGCCCGTCGGCAAGAAAAGCAGTGCCGGCGGTTCGTCGTCGCCGCCCCGGCAGCAGCGTTCAGTGCAAGGCGTCGCCGGACCGTTCGCGCTTGCGCCCGTGCACGATGGCGGCGGCAAGAATGTCGCGCTGGCGGATGGAGCTTACGATCCCGCTTTGCAACCCGGCCGCGTGAACGGCGCGTGAAGCGATCAACCGCCTGGCGCGGTTACCATGGTTGCCACCGCGCCGGGTTGCCTGGCGTACCAAAACAGGGGAGGTCCGGCATGTTCCAGAACCAATTGATGGCGGGCCAACGCGTCCTAATCACCGGGGGCAACTTCTACGAACTGCGCCACGGGAGCGATGCCGACTGGCAAAACGCGCGCGAACGCATCGGGGCGCAGAACCACAAGTGCAGGACCCAGCGATGAGCGCGTCGGCGCTGCAGGTGCTGGCCTTCGACGTTTTCGGGACCGTGGTGGACTGGCACGGCGGGATCCAGCGCGAGGTCCACCTTGTATTGCCCGATGTCGACGCTGATGCTTTCGCTCTGGCGTGGCGGGCCGGTTATTACCCCGCGATGCGCCGTGTCCAGTCGGGCGAACTGGGCTGGACGCTGATCGACGACCTGCACTGGCTGATCCTGGACCAGGTGCTGATCCAGTTCGACGTGGTTCACTTGTCCGAAGCCCAGAAGCGCCACCTGAACAAAGCCTGGCACCGGCTGGACCCCTGGCCCGACGTGCTGCATGGGCTGGCGCGCCTCAAGGCCCGTTATATGCTCTGCACGCTGTCCAACGGCAACCTCGGGCTGCTCGCCGACATGGCCAAACACGGCGGCCTGCCCTGGGACTGCATCCTGTCGGCCGAGGTGTTCCGCGCCTACAAGCCCGATCCGGCCACCTACCTCGGTGTGGCCCAGGTGTTCGACGTGCCTGCCGATCAGGTCATGCTGGTCGCAGCGCACCAGGACGATCTGGCCGCAGCCAGGGCCTGCGGGCTGCGCACGGCCTACATCGAACGGGCGGCGGAGTTCGGGGCGTCCAGGCCCAAGGATGTGTCGCCCTGCGCCGACAACACCCTGCACGCGCGCGACTTCCTGGATCTGGCCGCACAACTGGGCTGTTGACCGGCCACTTGAAAAGCACCGCGGGCGGACCCAGCTTCCGTCCAGACCGATCCGAACTGGAACTCCAGCGTGCCCTTTTACCTTCTGGCTGCAGCGGCATTGCTGTTCGCACTGGCGCTGCTGGCGCATCCCTGGTGGGTCCGGCACCGCCGCAGGCGACTGCGCTCCAGGCCGTTCCCGCGGGCCTGGAGCCACATGCTCCGGCGAGGGGTGCCCTACATCGGGCGCTTGCCATCGGACCTGCAACTGCAGCTTAAGCAACATATCCAGGTCTTCCTCGCCGAAAAGCCTTTCCTGGGCTGTGCAGGCCTGGCCATCACCGAAGAGATCCGCGTGACGATCGCGGCCCAGGCCTGTCTGCCCCTGCTCAACCGGCCCGATGCGTATTACCCGGGCTTGCGACAGGTGCTGGTCTATCCAGGGCCATTTGTGGTCGACCGCACCCGCACCGATCCGACCGGCGTTTTGCAGAACCTGCGCCAGGTCCTGTCGGGGGAGTCCTGGTCGCAAGGGCAGGTGATCCTGTCGTGGCAAGACGTACTCGACGATGCCGCCAACCCAAATGCCGGGCGCAACGTGGTGATCCACGAGTTCGCGCACCAGCTCGACCAGGAGACCGGCGCCGCCAATGGGGCACCGGAGTTGCCCTCGGCCCAGGCTTACGCGCGCTGGAGTCAGGTGCTGGGGGCGGAGTTCGCGCGGCTGCAACAACGCGTGGCGGCTGGCGAGAGCTCCCTGCTCGATGCTTATGGCGCCTCGGAGCCGGCCGAGTTTTTCGCGGTCGTGTCGGAGGCGTTTT
Organism: Rhodoferax sp.; assembly: GCA_031416855.1. Classification (GTDB taxonomy): domain Bacteria; phylum Pseudomonadota; class Gammaproteobacteria; order Burkholderiales; family Burkholderiaceae_C; genus CAISIP01. The sequence continues at coordinate 2,069 of JANOUM010000690.1, forward strand.
TTCTGCAACCGGCGCCGCTGTCACGCGAGCACCCGGCGCTGTATGGCGAACTGCGGCGCTTCTATGGCATTGACCCGCTGAGTTGGTAAGACACGCGCCTCAGCACGGGCCGCGTCGCTACTTGCCGCTCAGACCCATCGAGCGGGTGATGACCTCTTTCGTGATCTCGTTGGTTCCGCCATAGATGCGTTGCACCCGGGCATCGGCGTAACCGCGCGCGATCGGGTATTCCCACATGTAGCCGTAACCGCCGAACAGTTGCAGGCATTCGTCCATCACCTTGCATTGCAGTTCGCTGCACCACAACTTGGCCATGCTGGCCGTTGCGGTATCGAGCGTGCCCTGCAGGACCAGCTCCAGGCACTTGTCGACGAACACGCGGGCGATCTGCACCTCGGTCTGCAGTTCAGCCAGCTTGAATCGGGTATTTTGAAACGCACCCACGGTGGTGCCGAAGACCTTGCGCTCCTTGACATAGGCCACGGTGCGGTCGATTGCCGCCTGCGACGCGGTGACCGCGCCGATCGCGATCTGCATGCGCTCCCAGGGAAGTTCCTGCATCAGGCACACGAAGCCCTTGCCTTCCATCGACGACCCGCCCAGCAGGTTCTCCGTTGGCACGCGCACGTTGTCGAAAAACAGCTCCGATGTGTCCTGCGCCTTCAGGCCGAGCTTCTTGAGCCGCTTGCCTTTTTCGAAGCCGGGCATGCCGCGTTCGACCAGCAACAGGCTGATCCCCTTGGCACCACCCGACGGATCGGTCTTGGCCACGACGATTACCAGGTCGGAGCCGGCAGCGGGCTCAGTCATCGCAATCGCGCCGATGATCTCGCACCGTGCCATGGGAGGCAGGTACTTGAGCTTTCTCTGCCCTTCCCGAGCTTAGGGAGAATGGCACTTACTTAATGACTTTCCTGATTAGCCACATTGTTCAGCCACACGGATGAGTCGTTCGGGGTGCCGTGAAGTGACAGACGATGCCCGAAGCAGTCGGGGCAGGATGACTGACAGGTCAAAGCGACGGTTAAAACGATACTGAAACTCTGCCAGATAACTTCTGTCCGCACTTGACAAAGTCAAACGAATGGCAGGTACCGCCAAATGCCGTCTTGAGATTGCCCAACAGCGTGTTGACGGCACGGAACTGCTCAAGCTTTACGCTGGCAGCACCACCGCCGGTGATCGTGCACCCCATCAGGCTCCTGGCGTGAGCCTGCTGAACTTCGTGGTTAATCAGGATGACTTTTAAGGAATGGCGACAGACCAACCTCCCGTTCGCCCTGAGCTTGTCGCCGGGCCCTTCGACAAGCTCAGGGCGAACGGTGTCTTTCCTTGCGTAAGTTCGGTAAGTAAGTGGCATTGAGCTTAGGGAGACGGAAATTGCCAATATCCCACTGTCATGCCGGGCTTGATGAGCCTGCCCCGGACTTCGATCCGGGGGCATCCATGGATTGC
>JANOUM010000691.1:0-2267 GCA_031416855.1 Rhodoferax sp.
GCGCCATTGGGACCGATCACGCCCAGGCACTCGCCAGGGCCAATGGAAAACGACAGGTCGTCCACCACCGTGGTGGTGCCGTACGCCTTGCTGAGCTGCGCGACCCGTAGCAGGTCCTGCGCCCTGGTCGGCCCGGGCGTCACTGAAATGCCACCTCCGCGAAGCTGCGCAACTTGCGGCTGTGCAGCTGGTCCACACCCAGTTGGCGCAGCAGTTCGATGGCGCGCACGCCGATGCGCAGGTGCTGGTCGACGCGCTCCCGGTAGAAGTGGTCGGCCATGCCGGGCAGCTTGATCTCGCCGTGCAGCGGCTTGTCGCTCACGCACAGCAACGTGCCATAGGGCACGCGAAAGCGGAATCCGTTGGCCGCGATGGTGGCGCTTTCCATGTCCAGGGCGACCGCCCGGCTCTGGCTGAAGCGGCGTTGAGGACCGTTGTCAGGCAGCAGCTCCCAGTTGCGGTTGTCGGTGCTGGCAACGGTTCCAGTGCGCATGATGCGCTTGAGCTCCGGCCCCTTCATCCTGGTCACGTCGGCCACGGCCTGCTCCAGCGCGACCTGGATTTCGGCCAGCGCGGGGATGGGCACCCATAACGGCAGCTCTTCGTCCAGCACGTGGTCTTCGCGCACGTAGCCATGGGCGAGCACATAGTCGCCGAGGTGTTGTGTATTGCGCAGCCCGGCGCAGTGGCCCAGCATGATCCAGGCATGCGGGCGCAACACGGCGATATGGTCGGTGATGTTCTTGGCATTGGCCGGACCGACACCGATATTGACCATGGTGATGCCGCTGCGATCGGCCCGCAGCAGGTGGTAACCCGGCATCTGCGGCAGGCGTAGCGGCTCGGCTCCATACTGGTCGCCCGGCGCGGCTTGCAGGCCCACCCGGCGCGTGACCATGTTGCCCGGCTCGACAAACGCGATGTAGTCGCTGGCCGGGTCCAGCATGGCGGCGCGACCCAGACGGACGAACTCGTCGATATAAAACTGGTAGTTGGTGAACAGGACGAAGTTCTGGAAGTACTCGGGCGCCGTGCCGGTGTAGTGGCGCAGCCGGTGCAGCGAGTAGTCGACCCGCGGTGCGGTGAACAATGCCAGCGGCTGCGGCTCGCCAGCGCGCGGTTCGTAGGTGCCGTTGGCGATGCCGTCGTCCATCGCGGCCAGGTCGGGCAGGTCGAACACGTCGCGCATCAGCTGGCGCCGCTCGGCGCTCAGGTTGCCCTCAATATGGTCATGCTCGGCGAAGGAAAAATGCACCGGGATCGGTTGCTGGCTGACACCCACCTCGATCTCCATCTGGTGGTTCTGCAGCAGCAGAGCGAACTGTTCCAGGTAGTAGGCGCCAAAAAGGTCGGGGCGAGTCAGCGTGGTTTCGAATCTCCCCGGGCCAGCCACGAAGCCGTAACTCAGCCGGGCGCTGTCGACACTGTTGCTGCGCGCCACGGTATCGGTCTGCACCCGCACGAATGGGTAACAGGCGCGCACATGGCCCGGCAGCGTGTCGCCGGCCACATAACGCTGCATCGCCTTGCGCAGGTGCACCAGACCGATGTCATAGATCTTGCGGGCCTGCGCCAGCGCGGCAGCAGGTTCGGTGAATCGGGCGGTCGCAATCGGTGTCGGAAGATAGGCCATGACCCTATTGTCCACAAAGGCCAGGGCCTCGCCCCGGCGGCATCGGGTAGAGTGACACGCTCCCAGGCACCAGAGACCCCATGGCACACAAACGCATTCAACGCATTTTCCTGTGGACCACTGCACTGCTCGCGCTTGGCGTGGCAACCGCGCTGGTGGCCGTGGTCGCGCTGGGGATTGCGCGCAATGCGGCGGGCATGGCGGCCAAGGGCGTCTGCTCGGCTGCGTTCGTGGCCGGTCGGCCGTGGCAAGGCCTGATGGCCGACGATGTGCTGCCCGCCAGCCCGGCGTTGGCACCGATCAGCATCAGCGTGGACGTGGCCGCACAAAGCGTCACCGCGCGGTTCGCCGGCCTGTTCACGCGGCAGGCCAGACGGGTGGCCGACCGGGGTTGTGTGCTGGATCTCGACCTGGCCCCGCCGCCGCCGGCGCCGCCATCAGCGGCACCGGGCCTGGCAGCCCTGCCCTGGCCGCAGGGCGATGCCGCCCTGCCCCCGGACCAGTGGGGCCCGGGCGTTGATGCGAGTGCATTGCAAAAGCTCGCACAGCACGCATTCATCGGCGCCGGCGACCCGCAGCGTGCCAACGCCCGCGCCATCGCTGTCGTACACAAGGGGCGGCTGCTGGTGCTGCG
>JANOUM010000692.1:0-6612 GCA_031416855.1 Rhodoferax sp.
GCGCTGCACGGCACCGGTGTGGAGCTGCTGGCAGCCGACAGCCTGCCGCAGGCGGTGGCACTGGCACGGCAACTGGCCCGCACCGGCGACGCGGTGCTGCTGTCGCCGGCGTGCGCCAGCCTGGACATGTTCGACGACTACCTGCACCGGGCGCGTGTGTTTGTCGATGCCGTGCAGGCACTCGCGCATGACCTGGGCACGGATCTGGAGACCGCGGGATGAGCGCCGCACGGCCGCCCGAAGGCGCTCGGTACCGCAGCCCGCAGGGCGAAGGTACTGCGATCCCTGCACGGCCGCCCGAAGGCGCTCGGTACCGCAGCCCGCAGGGCGAAGGTACTTCGATCCCCGCAGCGCGCAGCGCGGAGGTGTTCCCATGAGTACGGCAATGGGCAGCCTCAAGCGCCTGGGCGACTGGTTGTCGTCCGCCGCACCGGACCGTCTGCCGGTGCGACTGGGTATCTCCCGGGCGACCGGCATGTCGTCGTCACCGGTGCGCCTGGCCAGTTTCGACCAGGGGCTGGTCTGGGTCACCGTCGCGCTGCTGTCCTGGGGCCTGGTGATGGTCTATTCCGCCTCCATCGCCATGCCCGACAACCCGCGCTTCGCGCGATATTCCCCGACCCATTTCGTGGTGCGGCATGCGATGTGGCTGTGCGTCTCGTTCGTGACCGCGCTGATCGCTTTCCAGATCCCGGTATCCACTTGGGAAAAGGCCGCACCCTGGTTGTTCGTCGCCTCCCTGGTGCTGCTGATCGCCGTGCTGATCCCCGGCATCGGCAAGGGCGTCAATGGCGCGCGGCGCTGGCTGGTGCTCGGCCCGTTCACCTTCCAGCCGTCGGAGCTGGCCAAATTCGCGGTGCTGCTGTACGCGGCCGACTACATGGTGCGCAAGATGGAGGTCAAGGAGCGCTTCTTCCGCGCCGTCGCGCCGATGGGTCTCGCGGTGGCCATTGTCGGGTTGCTGCTGCTGGCCGAGCCCGACATGGGCGCCTTCATGGTGATCGCCGTGATCGCCATGGGCATCCTGTTCCTCGGCGGTGTCAACGCGCGCATGTTCTTCCTGATCGCCGCAATCCTGGTGGTGGCCTTCGCCCTGATGATCGCTTTCAGCGAATGGCGGCGCGAACGCATCTTCGCCTACCTCGATCCCTGGAGCGAGAAACACGCGCTCGGCAAGGGCTACCAGTTGTCGCATTCGCTGATCGCGATCGGGCGTGGCGAGATCTTCGGCGTCGGGCTGGGTGGCAGCGTCGAGAAGCTGCACTGGCTGCCGGAGGCGCATACCGATTTCCTGCTGGCCGTGATCGGCGAGGAGTTCGGGCTGGTCGGCGTGTTGTGCGTGATCTGCCTGTTTCTGTGGATAACGCGCCGCATGATCCATATCGGGCGCCAGGCGATCGCGCTGGACCGCGTGTTCGCCGGGCTGGTGGCGCAGGGCGTGGGTATCTGGATGGGCTTCCAGGCCTTCATCAACATGGGCGTGAACCTTGGCGCGCTGCCCACCAAGGGGCTCACGCTGCCGCTGATGAGTTTTGGCGGCTCGGCGATTCTGATCAACCTGGTCGCGATCGCCGTGGTGCTGCGGATCGACATCGAAAGCCGGCAGTTGATGCAGGGAGGGCGCACATGAGCGCCGCACGGCCGCCCGAAGGTGCTCGGCGCGGCAACTCGCACAACCAAGGTGCACCTATGACCGCAATGCAGCGTCGCGCGCTGGTGATGGCTGGCGGCACCGGTGGCCACATATTCCCGGGGCTGGCTGTGGCGCAGGCGCTGCGCGAGCGCGGCTGGAGCGTCAGCTGGCTCGGTGGCCAGGGCGCCGCCGCCCGGCCCAGCATGGAGAGCCTGCTGGTGCCCCCCCAGGGTTTTGCCTTCGAGTCACTCGATTTCTCGGGCGTTCGCGGCAAGGGCCCGTTGACCCTGGCTCTGTTGCCGCTGCGCCTGTTGCGCGCGTTCTGGCAGAGCATTCAGGTCATCCGCAAGGTGCGCCCGCATGTGGTGGTCGGCTTGGGCGGCTACATCACGTTTCCGGGCGGCCTGATGGGCGTGTTGTTGGGCAAACCGCTGGTGCTGCACGAGCAGAACTCGGTCGCCGGCATGGCCAACCGCGTCCTGGCCGGTGTGGCCGACCGCGTGTTCACCGCCTTTCCGCAGGTATTGGCCAAGGCGCTGTGGGTAGGCAACCCGCTGCGCCCCAACTTCCTTGTCCACCCGGCGCCGGAGGAGCGTTTTGCCGGCCGCAGCGGCCCGCTCCGGGTGCTAGTCGTGGGCGGCAGCCTGGGCGCACGCATCCTCAACGACACCGTGCCACGTGCACTGGCGCTGCTGCCGGCGAACGAACGGCCCACGGTGACCCACCAGAGCGGCGTGACCCAGATCGGGGCGCTGCGCGCCGCCTATGCCAGTGCGGGGGTGCAGGCCAGCCTGACGCCATTCATCGACGACACCGCGCAGGCCTTCGCCGACGCCGACCTGGTGATCTGCCGCGCCGGCGCCAGCACCGTCACCGAGCTGGCGGCCGTGGGCGTGGCCGCCGTGTTCGTGCCGATTCCGAGCGCGGTGGACGACCACCAGACGCGCAACGCCCGCTTCCTGGTCGACCAGGGCGCCGGCTGGCTGGTGCCGCAGGCCGAACTCACGCCCGAGGGCCTGGCGCAGCTGCTGCAGCACACTACACGCGAGCAGCTGATGGCCTGCGCCAACCGGGCCAGGGCGCTGCGCAAGGACGGTGCCACCGCCTGCATCGTGGCCGCCTGCGAGGAGCTGGCCCCGGCATGAAACACGCCGTACGCCATATCCATTTCGTCGGCATCGGCGGCTCGGGCATGTCGGGCATCGCCGAGGTGCTGGCGCACCTGGGCTACACCATCTCCGGCTCGGACCTGGCTAGCAGCCCGACCGTGGTACGCCTGCAGGCTCTGGGCATCACGGTGCATATCGGGCACGCGGCACAGCAGGTGCACGACGCCGACGCGGTGGTGACCTCGACCGCCGTGGATGCCACCAACCCGGAGGTGGTCGAGGCCCGGCGCAGGCGCATCCCGGTGGTGCCGCGCGCCCTGATGCTGGCCGAGCTGATGCGCCACCAGCAGGGCATCGCCATCGCCGGTACACACGGCAAGACCACCACCACCAGCCTCGTGGCCAGTGTGCTGGCCGAAGGCGGGCTCGACCCGACCTTCGTCATCGGCGGGCGCCTCAACAGCGTCGGTGCCAACGCGCGGCTCGGCCAGGGCGCGCATATCGTGGTCGAGGCCGACGAGTCTGATGCCTCGTTCCTGAACCTGTTGCCGGTGATGGCGGTGGTGACCAACATCGACGCCGACCACATGGAGACCTACGGCCACGACTTCAACCGGCTGAAGTCGGCCTTTGTCGACTTCCTGCACCGCATGCCTTTCTACGGCACAGCCATCCTGTGCACCGACGACCCGGCCGTGCGCAGCATCGTGCCCGACGTGTCGTGCCCGATCACCAGTTACGGTTTTGCCGAGGACGCGCAGGTGCGCGCCATCGATGTGCGCGCGCACGGCGCCCAGATGGTGTTCACCGTACAGCGGCGCAACGGCGTGGCCTTGCCAGACATCCCGGTACTGCTGAACCTGCCCGGACGCCACAATGTGCTCAACGCACTGGCAGCCATCGCCGTGGCGGTGGCATTGCAGGTGCCGGATGCCGCGATCAGGAAGGCGCTGGCCGAGTTCAAGGGTGTCGGCCGGCGCTTTCAGCGCCACGGCGAGGTGGCCGCGCGCCAGGGCGGCAGCGTCACCCTGGTCGAGGACTACGGGCACCACCCAGTCGAATTGGCCGCCACGCTGGCCGCGGCGCGCGGCGCGTTCCCGGGTCGCCGGCTGGTGCTGGCTTTTCAGCCGCACCGTTACACCCGCACGCGGGATTGTTTCGACGATTTTGTCAAGGTCATGGGCGCGGCCGATCTGGTGCTGCTGTCCGAGGTCTACGCCGCCGGCGAAGCACCGATCGTGGCCGCCGACGGACGCGCCCTGGCGCGCGCGCTGCGGGTGGCCGGCCAGGTGGAGCCGGTGTTCGTGGCCGACATCCACGACATGGCCCAGGCGCTGCGCGACACCACACGCGACGGCGACGTGGTGTTGTGCATGGGAGCGGGATCGATCGGCAACGTGCCGGCACGGGTGCTGGAGCTGGCGGCAGAAGGGACAGCAGCATGAGCGCCGATACGGAATCGGGCGAAGCCGGTCGTGCCGCCGGGCCGCCCCAAGGCAAACTGCGCCCCCACGGGGGGCAACACAGTACACGCAGCGACAAGCCCCGGCTCGCGCCCACGCGCGAGACGCAAGGGGCCCGACATTTCGGAAAAGTCGCGGTGCTGATGGGTGGTGCGTCGGCCGAGCGCGAGGTGTCGCTGATGTCGGGCACCGGTGTGTTGCAGGCGCTGCGCGCCAGCGGCGTCGATGCACACGCCTTCGACCCGGCGGAACGCGACCTCGGCGAACTGCGGCGCGAAGGTTTTGCATGCTGTTTCATCGCGTTGCACGGGCGTTTCGGCGAGGACGGCACGGTGCAGGGCGCGCTGGAGCTGCTGGGCATCCCCTACACCGGTTCCGGTGTGATGGCGTCGTCGATCGCCATCGACAAAGTGATGACCAAACGCGTCTGGTTGTCCGAGGGGCTGCCCACCCCGCGCCACCAACTGCTGCGCCGCGGCAGCTTCGACCATAAGCAGGTGCTCGCGGTACCCGACACACTGGGGCTGCCGCTGATCGTCAAGCCGGCGCGCGAGGGGTCGTCGATCGGGGTCGTGAAGGTCAACGGGTATTCCGAGATGAAGGCGGCGGTGGAGCAGGCATCGCAGCTCGACACCGATGTGTTGTGCGAACAGTTCATCAGCGGCGATGAGGTCACCTGCCCGGTGATCGGCAGCGGCGACGACGCATGCGCGCTGCCGGTGATCCGCATCCAGGCGCCGGACGGCAACTACGACTACCACCACAAGTACTTCACCAACGACACCCGATACCTGGTGCCCTGCGGCCTGCCCGCCGGTGAGGAAGAGCACATCCAGCGCCTGGTGCTCAAGGCCTACCGGGTGCTCGGCTGCCGCGGCTGGGGCCGTGTCGACGTGATGATCGACGCCCAATCGCGCCAGCCCTACCTGCTGGAGATCAACACCTCGCCCGGCATGACCGGGCATTCGCTGGTGCCGATGTCGGCGCGCGCCGCCGGCATCAGCTACGAAGCCCTGTGTGTGCAGCTGCTGGAGCTGGCCACGCTGGACCAGCTCCGCACGTATGCCGCCGGGGCGGCACCCAACGAGGCGGGCAGTGCATGAGCGAGACGCTGCCAACCCCCTTCGACGTGCGCCTGATGAACGGCACGGCCAGCTCGCTGTTCGTGCTAGCGGGCGTGCTGGTGCTGGGCGCGCTCGGGGGTTGGGTTGGCAACCATGCCCAATTCGCGATCCGGGCCATCACCGTGGTGGGTGATGTGACCCACAACAACGCGGTGACCCTGCGCGCCAACGTGCTGCCACGGCTGGGCGGCAGTTTCTTCACGCTCGATCTGGCGCAGGCGCGGCAGAGTTTCGAGGCCGTGCCCTGGGTGCGGCAGGCGGTGGTGCGGCGTGATTTTCCGAACCGGCTCAAGGTCGTGCTGCAGGAACACCAGGCCGTCGCCTACTGGGGCGCGGACGGCGACCCGCGGCTGCTCAACTCTTTCGGCGAGGTGTTCGAGGCCAACGCCGGCGAGGTCGAGCACGAGATGCTGCCGCGCATGGTCGGCCCCACCGGCCAGGGCGCGCAGGTGCTGGCCATGTACCGGCAGCTGCAACCGTTGTTCGAGGGCCTGGACATGGGCCTGGACCAGCTGCAGCTGACAGGCCATGGCAGCTGGGTGGCACGCCTCGATACCAGCGCCGTGGTGGAACTTGGGCGCGGCTCCAGCCAAGAGGTGCTGGCGCGCACTACGCGTTTCCTGCGCACGCTGACGCAGGTTACCGCGCGCTACAGCCGCAAGCCCGACGCCGTCGAGACGGCCGACCTGCGGCATCCCGATGGGTACGCCTTGCGGCTGCGCGGCGTGAGCACCTTGGTCAGTAGCGAACCGAAGAAGAAGTAGCGCAACCGCAAAATACACGAACTGGCAACAGGTGGAACTATGGCAAAAGAATACAAAGACCTGGTCGTAGGGCTCGATATCGGCACCGCCAAGGTGATGGTGGTGGTGGCCGAGGTGATGCCTGGCGGCGAGCTCAAGCTTGCGGGCCTGGGCGTGGCACCGAGCAACGGGCTCAAGCGCGGCGTGGTGGTGAACATCGACGCCACCGTGCAGAGCATCCAGCTCGCCCACAAGGAGGCCGAGCTCATGGCCGACTGCAAGATCACGCGGGTCTACACCGGCATCACCGGCAGCCACATCCGCGGCATCAACTCCAGCGGCATGGTGGCCATCAAGGACCGCGAGGTGACACAGGCCGACGTGGCGCGGGTAGTGGAGACCGCCAAGGCGATCAACATCTCGACCGACCAGCGGCTGCTGCTGGTGGAGCCGCAGGAATTCGTGATCGACGGGCAGGACGTGAAGGAACCGATCGGCATGAGCGGCATCCGGCTGGAGGCCAAGGTGCATATCGTGACC
>JANOUM010000693.1:0-3389 GCA_031416855.1 Rhodoferax sp.
CAGCCATTCCCAGCAGGTCCATAAGCAGCAGCACCGGCATCAGGATCGCGGCCGCCTGCGGCACGGTGACCGCCAACGCCATCATCGGCACTGCCAGCGAGCCGAAACCGGCACCGAAGCCGCTCTTGCTCACGCCCAGCAGCAGTACGGCCGGAATCGAGACGGCATAAAAATACGGATCGGTGATCAAGGGCGGTGCCCGGTCAGCGCATCGGCAGCAGCATATGGACCTTGTCGAAGTAGCGCTCGCCCACCTTGATCGCCCGCGTCAGGACTCCGAACACCGTGAAGCCGCAGGCTCCATACAGGGCCTGGGCCCGGTCGTTGCCTGCCGTCACCGTCAGGTCGAGTTGCACGACACCTGGCATCGCGGCCACCCGGTCCAGCAATGCGCGCATCAGTGCCCGCGCGACGCCGTGGCCCCACACCTCGGGCGCGACGTACCTGCCTACAACCGTTGCGGTATGCCGTTCCTTGGGACGGTTGCGACCCTGGATGCCTACGACTCCGACCAGCGTGTCAGCCTGAAATGCACCCAGAAGGAAGTCATGCGGCCGGTGCGGCGCGGCGCGCAGCCGCTCTTGCGCCCACTTCAGGTCGCGGGCAGCCTCGTCAAGCGCGCTGGAGGTGAATGCCTCCGGATGTTCAGTCATGCCCCGCACACGCAGCGCCTGGTAGGCAGCGGCGTCGGCCGGCACAAGCAGGCGGACGGAAACGGCGGTCATGGGAAATCCACATTGGGTACGGGTGCACCACTTTACCAAGCCGCCGCAGGGCGCAAAATACCGGCATGTTGATGCAACCTTCCCAGGCCGATGTCCGCCGCTTCTTTTGCGCGGTGCATATCAAGGCCCGCGCCGGCCATGCGCTGGAGGCGATCGAGACCATCGCCAGCGGTTGGATCGCCGAGCACCCCGAGTTGCATGCCGAGCTGGCCGACGTGGATGCAGCCCTGCGCGCCATGACCGAGGCCGTGCAAGGCAAGCCCAACCCGTTCCTGCACTTGTCGATGCACCTGTCGATCAGCGAACAATGCTCCATCGACCAGCCGCGCGGCATCCGGCAGGCAGTCGAATTGCTGACGCACCGGCGCAACTCGCTGCACCACGCCCACCACGATGTGATGGAGTGCCTGGGACAAATGATCTGGGAGAGCCAGCGCGCAGGTCGCGCACCCGACGGTGATGTCTATGTGGCCTGTGTGCAGCGGCACGCCACGCGCGACTGAGCCGCGCGCCGCTTGCGTACCGCCTTATTTGAACTTCGCTTGCGGGACTGTCTTGAGTTCGCCCGGAAGCCGGTGCACGTAGTTGGCCAGTTCCTTTAGCTCGGCATTCGAGAACTGTTTGGCGATGCCCGCCATCACAGCATTGCTGCGGCCCCAGGTGGTATTGCCCTCGCTCTTGTAGGACTTGAGCGCGACAAACAGGTAGTCGGCGTGCTGGCCGGCGATCTTGGGGTAGGCGGGGTCGATCGGCTTGCTGAAGCTGTCGCCGTGGCAGGACACGCAGGCGCCCTTCTGGACCAGTGCCGCGGTCTTGCCGCTGGCCTCGGGCGCCTTGGGGGGGACGGCTGCGCCTTCCTGGCGGCCGCTGACTTCATAGTAGGCCGCGATGTCGGCGATGTCCTGGTCGGACAGGGCCGTTGCAATGCCGCGCATCGTGGGATGTTTGCGTTCGCCCTTCTGGTACGCGGTCAATGCCGCGCTGATGTATTTGGAACCCTGGCCGGAGATCATCGGAACCTTGTAGACCTCGGGAAAACTGGCCTGGTACCCCTGGATGCCGTGGCAACCGATGCAGGTCGCCACCTTGCCCGCGCCCGCCTTCGCATCCCCTTTCATCTCCTGTGCCATGGCTGCTGAAACCGTCACCGAAGTGACAAACAGGGCAAATACCGAAGACAGCAATATGTTCATTTTGCGGAGACAATCAAGGGGGCAATGAAAGGGGGAAGCCATTTTCATTATATCGGCCACGCCCCGCTAATCGACCGCCCCCGGCGCGGTCACACTCGAACACCATGAAATTCCAAGGCACCAAGAATTACGTCGCCACGCAGGACCTGATGTTGTCGGTCAATGCGGCCATCACGCTGCGGCGGCCCCTGCTGGTCAAGGGCGAGCCCGGCACCGGCAAAACGATGCTGGCCGAGGAAGTGGCCGGGGCGTTGAAAATGCCACTGCTGCAGTGGCACATCAAGTCGACCACCAAGGCGCAGCAGGGGCTGTACGAATACGATGCGGTGAGCCGCCTGCGCGACTCGCAACTCGGCGACGCCAAGGTCAAGGACATCCACAACTACATCCTCAAGGGCGTGTTGTGGCAGGCCTTCACGGCCGATCAGCCGGTGGCGCTGCTGATCGACGAGATCGACAAGGCCGACATCGAGTTCCCGAACGACCTGTTGCGCGAGATCGACCGCATGGAGTTCTACTGCTACGAAACGCGCGAGCTGGTTCGGGCCGTGCATCGGCCGCTGGTGTTCATTACCTCCAACAACGAGAAGGAACTGCCGGACGCCTTCTTGCGCCGCTGCTTCTTCCACTACATCAAGTTCCCCGACGCCGACACGATGAAGAGCATCATCGACGTGCACTTCCCCGGCCTGAAGAAAGAGTTGCTCACAGCCGCAATGAAGACCTTCTACGACGTGCGCAACCTGCCGGGCCTGAAGAAGAAGCCATCCACCAGCGAACTGCTCGACTGGCTCAAGCTGCTGCTGGCCGAAGACATCCCGCCTGAAGCGCTGCACAACAAGGACGAAAAGGTCGCAGTGCCGCCGTTGGTGGGTGCCCTGCTGAAAAACGAGCAGGACGTGACCCTGTTCGAAAAGCTGGTGTTCATGCAGCGGCACAACCGCTGATCACGGAGCCGTCATGGCCTTTGTCGAACCCGTCGTCCTGTCGGAACGCGGCATCCAGTTGGTGCCGCTGGGTCCACAGCACGAAGACGGTCTGCGTGCAGCCGCCGCCGACGGCGAGTTGTGGCGCCTGCGCGTCACCTCCGTGCCAGACCCCGACGACACCCGAAAATACATCGAGGACGCGCTGGCCATGCGCTCGGCGGGCCAGCGCTTTGCGTTTGCGGTGACCGACCAGCAGAGCGGCGCCGTGCTCGGCTCCACCAGTTATCACGACATCCTGCCGGCGGTGAAACGCGTGGAGATCGGCTACACCTGGTACGCCAGGCGCTGCCAGCGCACCCACCTCAACACCACCTGCAAGCTGCTGATGATGGCGCACGCTTTCGACACACTGGGCTGCCACGTGGTGGGATGGCGCACCGACAACTTCAACCACGCGTCGCAACAGGCCATCGAGCGTCTGGGCGCCAGAAAAGACGGCGTCATCCGCGGCCATGCCATGCGCCGCGACGGCACCATCCGCG
>JANOUM010000694.1:0-2299 GCA_031416855.1 Rhodoferax sp.
GGCGCGGCCAGCCTTGCCATAGACGCTCAGCACTTCGGGAACCGTCTTGATCAGCCTGTCCGTCTGTTGCAGCAACTCGGCCGCCTTGCCGGCGCTCAAGCCCGGCAGCGCCGACGGCATGTACAGCAGGTCGCCTTCGTCCAGGCGCGGCATGAACTCACCGCCGATGTGCTGCAACGGCCACAGGCTCGCGACCACCACCAGCGCGGCAACGACGAGCGTGAGCTTCGGCGCTCGCAGCACTCCGTTCAACAGCGGCCGGTAGATCGCGATCAGCGCGCGGTTGAGCGGGTTGCTCTTTTCGTCGGGGATGCGGCCGCGGATCAGGTAGCCCATCAGCACCGGGATCAGCGTCGCCGACAGTCCTGCCGCAGCCGCCATCGCATAGGTCTTGGTGAAGGCCAGCGGCGAGAACAAGCGCCCTTCCTGCGCCTCCAGCGTGAACACCGGGATGAAGCTCAGCGTGATGATGAGCAGCGAAAAGAACAGCGCCGGTCCGACCTCGACGGCGGAGTCGCCGATGACCTTCCAGCGGGCCTCGCCTTCGAGTTTCTGGTCGGGGTGTTCGTGACCCCAGCGTTCCAGGTGCTTGTGCGCGTTCTCGATCATCACCACCGCCGCGTCCACCATCGCGCCGATGGCGATCGCAATCCCGCCCAGCGACATGATGTTGGCATTCACCCCCTGGTAGTGCATGACGATGAAGGCCATCAGGATGCCCAGCGGCAGCGAGACGATGGCGACGAACGCCGAGCGCAAGTGGAACAGGAAGATGAAACACACCACCGCGACAACGATGAACTCTTCGAGCAACTTGAAGCCGAGGTTTTCGACCGCTCGCTCGATCAGGCCGGAGCGGTCGTAGACCGGCACGATCTCCACACCCCTGGGCAGGCTCGACTGCAGCGACACCAGCTTGGCCTTCACTGCGGCAATCGTCTCCAGCGCGTTCTTGCCTGAGCGCATGACGATCACGCCACCTGTGGCTTCACCCTCGCCGTTCAGCTCGCCGATGCCGCGCCGCATCTCGGGGCCGATCTGGATGCGCGCCACGTCACCCAGGCGCACCGACACCCCCGCGTCGGTGCTGACCAGCGGCACCTTGCGGAAGTCGTCCAGCGACTGCAGGTAGCCCGAGGCCCGCACGACGTACTCGGCCTCGCCGAGTTCGAGCACCGAGCCGCCTGCTTCCTGGTTGGACTTGCGGATGGCATCGACGACCCGGGTGTGCGGGATGTTGTAGGCCGCCAGCTTGTCCGGGTCGAGCAGGATCTGGTACTGCCGCACCATGCCACCGACCGAGGCCACCTCGGCCACGTTGGGCACCGTCTTCAGCTCGTACTTCAGGAACCAGTCCTGCAATGCGCGCAACTGGCCTGTGTCCATGGTGCCGCTGCGGTCCACCAGCGAATACTGGTAGATCCAGCCGTCGCCGGTGGCGTCGGGCCCGAGCGAAGCGGTGGCGCCGGGCGGCAACCGTGCCTGCACCTGGTTCAGGTACTCGAGCACTCGCGATCTGGCCCAGTAATGATCTGTGGCGTCCTCAAACAGCACGTAAACGAAGCTGTCGCCGAAGAACGAATAGCCGCGCACCGTCTTCGCGCCGGGCACCGACAACATCGTCGTCGTCATCGGGTAGGTGATCTGGTTCTCGACGATGCGCGGCGCCTGGCCCGGATAGGTGGTGCGGATGATCACCTGCACGTCCGACAGGTCGGGCAACGCGTCCAGCGGTGTCCTGAGCAGTGAATACACGCCCCAGGCGCTGAGCATCAGCGTGGCCAGAAGGACCAGGAAGCGGTTGGTGATCGACCACCGGATGAGCTGGGCGATCATGGCTTGCCCCCCGCAGCGGCGGCCGGTGACTTGACCTGCGGTGGCAGCAGCGTCACACCCGTCAGCTGCGGCAGCCCCTCGGTGTCCATGAAGAACTCGAAGTCCACTCGATCGCCGGCGCCCAGACCGCGTTGAACCCCGCCCTTCGGCAACTTGAAGTCCATCGTCATCGGACCCCACTTGAGCGACGGGATCGGGCCATGCGACAAGGTCACCGCGTCGCGCGTGAACGCTTCGATCTTGGCCGATCCGGTGTGCCTGGGTGCCGTGTTCGCAGCCCCCGGCGGGGGTTCGACGTTGAGGCGCGCCTCCACGCCTTTCAAGCTGGCCTCGGAGTCGATCAGAAACTGCGACGAGACCACCACACGCTGGCCGGCCTTCAAGCCGCGTTTGACCTCGGTCTTGCCATCGCTCTCGATGCCGATGTCGACATCGACAGGGCGGAAGCGGCCATTTTCTTCAG
>JANOUM010000695.1:0-5074 GCA_031416855.1 Rhodoferax sp.
ACCAGCCCAGTTCCTGCCCCTTGGATGCCAGCGCATCGCAGTCGATCCGGTTCGCGCCGGCATATCGCAAGTACAGCAGCACGTTGGCAAAATGCAGGCGGATGCTCGCCACCAGGATGGCTGCCACCGGCACCAGGGCGAGGCGATGGCCTTGCCGCGCCAGCCGCGCATGGATCACCGCCCGCTCGTTCCTGCAAAACAGCCGCTCGATGCGCTGGAGCGCAATCGGGTTGACGTTCCAGGTGTCGCCGCTGATGTAATTGACCCGGTCGATAGCGATGTCGTGTGGCGCATGGAAGCGGTGGTACATGGCCGATGTAAGGCGCAAGGTGACGAACGAGCCCTCGGCAAAGCACTCGGCATCCTGATCCGAACCCAGCAGTTCGGCCAGCGAATAGGCCAGACCCTTGGCCTGGAACACCTGGCCCCGCACCACCGGCCCGCAGGCCCCGACAATTCCGTCGCTGGGGCTGGTCAGGACATCCGGCGCGGCGTCGACCACGCGCGCACCGGGCCGCAACGCCCGGGTGAAGCAGTCGTGCAGGCTGGCGTAGTGCGTGCTGGCCGCATCGCCGAGGTCCAGGTCGGTGAACAGGCGCCAGATCGCGATCGAGACGCGACAGACCAGGGGGTGGCGAATCTTGCTGAACCGGCCCATGGCCCGCGTCAACCAGATGCGCGGCACCCGGTTGGTCAGCAGGAAATTGATGTCCTCGTTCCGGGTAATAAACCGCAGTGCCTGGTAGAGCTTCATCAATGCGTCACGTCAGGGGAATACAAAGCAGACTCCCAACAGGAGCGCGCATGATCGAACCGGCCTTTCAACTCACGGCGCTGGCAGCAGCAACTGGTGCACTCGTCTGGATATCCGCCAAGGCGATCGAGCGGGCCCAGTTGTCGCTTGCCAAGCATCCATCGCTGACCGGTCATGTGCGCTGGGCCAAGCGCCTGACGGGCCTGCTTCCCGGCTACCACTATGACGAACAGATGTTCTTCGCGTCCGACGGCGCAGCGCACGAGGTCGTGGTGCGGCGAAAAGCCGGCTTGCACCGGTTGGCGAGCGCGTTTCGCGCGCGTTTCGCGCTGACGGTCGCGGTCACCGGCGAGGCCCGCGAGATGCTCTCCGACCTCCAGTTCACCTCCGCCTACCGGGTGCCGTTCCAGTACAGCGACTACCTGCGCCGGCACCTCAGCGTGGGCGGGTTCCTGCAGGCTTCGGAGGGCGTACAGGTGGAAGACCTCGACGGCAACCGCCTCTACGACCTGACCGGCTCGTATGGGGTGAACCTCTTCGGGTACGACTTCTACAAGGCATGCATCGAGGAAGCCACGCGCATCGCGGGCCCGCTGGGCCCGGTGCTCGGCGCCTACCATCCGTGCGTTCTCGACAACCTTCGCAGGCTGCGCGAGATCTCCGGCCTGGACGAGGTGTCCTTCCACATGTCGGGCACCGAAGCGGTGATGCAGGCCGTGCGGCTGGCCCGCTACCACACGCGGCGGACCCACATCGTGCGTTTCTGCGGTGCTTACCACGGCTGGTGGGACGATGTACAGCCCGGGCCCGGCAACCCGACCACGGTGCGCCAGACCTACACCCTGCGCGACATGGACGAGCGCAGCCTGCGCGTGCTGCGCAAGCGGCGCGACATCGCCTGCGTGCTGGTCAACCCGCTGCAGGCACTGCATCCCAACCAGGGAGCCCAGGGCGATTCGTCGCTGCTCGACAGCAGCCGCCGTGCATCCTACGACCGCAAGGCCTATACCCAATGGCTGGAGCGCCTGCGCGCAGTCTGCACCGATCGCGGCATCGTGCTGATCTTCGACGAGGTCTTCATGGGGTTCCGGCTGGCGCCCGGCGGCGCACAGGAATACTTCGGTGTGCGCGCGGACATGGTCACCTATGGCAAGACTCTGGGCGGCGGCCTGCCGGTCGGTGTGGTGTGCGGAAAAT
Organism: Rhodoferax sp.; assembly: GCA_031416855.1. Taxonomy (GTDB): domain Bacteria; phylum Pseudomonadota; class Gammaproteobacteria; order Burkholderiales; family Burkholderiaceae_C; genus CAISIP01. Next base: position 1,952 of record JANOUM010000695.1, read on the forward strand.
CCTCCCTGATGAAGCGGTTTCGCCCCGAGCGGCCGGCCGATATCTGCTTTGCACGCGGCACCTTCAACGCGCACCCGTATGTCATGGCCGCGATGAACGTGTTCCTGCAGCGCCTCGAGAGTCCGGCAATACGCGCGCTGTACGAAGGGCAACACGAACGCTGGGACGCGCGCTCGGCGCGCCTGAACCACGATTTCGAGGCGGCAGGCCTTCCAGTGCGGGTGGCGAACATGGCGAGCGTCTGGACCATCACCTACACGCGGCCGTCGCGCTACAACTGGATGCTGCAGTTTTACATGCGGCTGCATGGGCTGGCCCTGAGCTGGGTCGGCAGTGGCAGGATCATCTTCAGCCTGAACTACCGCGACGAGGACTTTGAGCAGGTGGCGCAGCGCTTCATGGCCGCGGCCCGGCAAATGCAGGAGGACGGATGGTGGCTGGCGCAGGCCGTGCAGTCCAATCGCGACATCCGGCGCAGCATCCTGCGGGAAATGCTGCATCGCCGAATGTGAGATTCATCCGTGGCGGACGTGGGTCATCGGATCCATCAGCTCACCACGCATCAGGTACAAGGGAGCCCTGCAGTACAGCAAGATGTCGTGAAACGGGTCGGTCAGAATCTTGCTGACCCACACCACGGCGGTCATGGCGCCTTGCGTCACCAGCAGCTGCGCCGCGCGGAACAACAGGCCGAGGGCACCCAGTGCCAGCCATGCCGCACCGACATGGCGGATGAACTCATGAAAGGCCGCATGCGGCGCCCAGGTTCCGAATCCTGTGGGTTCGAGCCACACCACCACCGGCACCAGCGCCCACAGGGCCATCAGCACGACCTTGCGGCGCAGGTTGTACCCGACCTTGATGTCCTCCTTGTAGGCCTGGGTGGCCTGGTTCACGTCGTCATAACCCTTGGGTTCGAAGAAGAAGTGCCCCGCCTGGCGCGTCGTCATGGAAACCAGCCAGGCGATCAGCGCGGACACCACGGGGTCGATGAGCAGCCAGCCATAAGCGAGGACGAAACTCAGTGCGCTCACCAGATGCAAGGTCTGGTTGATGCGGTTGTGATGGTAGTAGCGATGGTCATCCCAGCGTTGGGTGCGCAAGGCCTCGAGAAACTCTTTCATGGGGAATCCTTGTCAAATGGAGGGTGGAAGGTTCGGGCCGGATGGTGGCCCCGATGGTGGCGACACATGATGAAAGTTTGGTGACGCCACCGCTCTCCGGGCCGACCCGTGCGCTGTCATCAAACTGTTGCGCTGGGATTTCATCATTGGGGCATGAACCCAACGCCATCCAGCTCCGATCTCCCAGGCACCACCAATCTGGCGCGTCGCGGTTTGCGGATCGCCTTTGTCACCGAATCCTACCCACCCGAAATCAATGGTGTGGCGAACACGGTGGAACGGGTGGTCGAAGGCCTGCACGCGTGTCGGCATGAGGTGCAACTGATCCGACCGAGGCAAGGCCCGTCAGACATTGCGCGCCAGCGCGACAGCTTCGAGGAAGTGTTGACCGGAGGCATGGCAATCCCCATGTACGGCCAGCTGCGCCTGGGGTTTCCATCGGCAGGCAGGCTGAAGCGTCTATGGTCGACGCGGCGTCCGGACGTGGTCCACATCGCGACCGAAGGGCCACTCGGGTGGTCTGCGCTACGGGCTGCGTCGGACCTCAAGCTTCCGGTTTGCTCCGACTTTCGGACCAACTTTCAAGCCTACAGCCAGTTCTACGGCGCCAAGTGGCTCAGGAATCCGATCACGCGGTACCTGCGCAACTTTCACAACCGCTGTCAGAGCACCATGGTTCCGACCGACGCGCTTCGGCGCGAACTTGCCGGGGAAGGTTTCAGCCCTCTGGCGGTCATCGCACGGGGTGTCGATACGCAGTTGTTCAGTCCGCACAAGCGCAATGCGATGCTCCGTGCGGATTGGGGCGTCGACGAGCATGGCCTGGTCATCCTGTACGTGGGGCGTCTGGCCGCAGAAAAAAACCTGGGTGTACTGTTGCAGGCGTACCAGCAGATTCGTGTCCACCGCCCGAACGCCCGCCTGGTGGTGGTAGGGGACGGCCCGAGCCGGAAATCCCTTCTGGCCCAGTGCCCGGACGCCGTATTCACCGGATTTCAACGGGGCGAGGATCTTGCCGCGTGTTACGCATCGGGCGACCTGTTCCTGTTCCCCAGCTTGACCGAAACCTTCGGCAACGTCACGACCGAGGCGATGGCAAGCGGCCTTGCACTGGTGGCGTTCGACGACGCGGCAGCGGGCCAGCTGGTTCGGCATGGGATCAACGGAATGCTGGCCCGGAAAAACGCACCCGCGGATTTCCTGCGCCTGTCGACACAGCTGGCATGCAACCCGGAACTGCGCCGATGGCTCGGTGCCCAAGCGCGCGAAACCGCGCTACCCTTGGGTTGGGACAGCATCGTGCAGGGCGTGGAAGATCAATACATCGCCGCCATGGCAAAAACCCGCGCCGCGTCACTCCCCCGGGTCTGGATGCGAGCCAGCAGCGTCTGACGATGGCAGGACAAGTCTGCGCCCGGTAACAGTCCGCCGGCGGACTTCCCCTGCCGGCGCCTGTGAGCAGCGGTCTGAGGCATGAAACGCCATCGACTTGTCACATAAAGGTCACATGACAAGTGTCTACTGGATGGCTCTTGCCGCCACCCACTTGATTACCGCGTCGCGCGCGCGCCCAAGGAGACGATGTTGACTTCCAATGATGAGCACCTGGTGCAGCGCATTCGCCGCGACCTGGCAGACAGTTACGACGAAGAGTTCGAAATGGAACTCGAAGATCGCAATATCGATGAGCTGACCGACAGCGGCATCGATACCGAAACCAGCGACTACAAGGAGCAGCGGCGGCGCTACTTCCGCGAACTATTTCGCATGCAGGCCGAGCTGGTCAAGCTGCAGGACTGGGTGGTGCGCACCGGCCACAAGGTGGTGATCCTGTTCGAGGGCCGCGACGCCGCGGGCAAGGGCGGCGTGATCAAGCGCATCACCCAGCGTCTCAATCCGCGTGTCTGCCGGGTCGCCGCGTTGCCGGCACCCAATGAGCGCGAGCGCACGCAATGGTATTTCCAGCGCTATGTCGCCCACCTTCCGGCAGCCGGAGAGA
>JANOUM010000696.1:0-1694 GCA_031416855.1 Rhodoferax sp.
GCGGTAACGAATTGCGCGATCGGGGAGCGGCAGACGTTGCCCATGCAAACCATCAGTATCCGGGTGGCTGGGGCGGATCGGGAAAAGAACATGCTTCAATAGTGCGTGGGTAGGTTTCGGCTGGATGCGGCGACGGCGGCCTACGCATGGGCCACGTGCCACACAAATCAACCGAGATTTTCCAGTTCTGCCTGCATGGCCGACGCCAAACGCGCGAACAGCTTGAGTTTCTTCTGTGTATCTCTGTAGCGCTCTGCAATACGTGCCGACACCGCGAGCAGAAATTTGGCACCGATCGCCGGCTGCTCTGCGATCAGGGATTCGAGCGCCTGGCGTGTCAGCACGGCGCACTGAATATCGGTGCCCGCCGTACAGGAGGCAGAGCGCGGGCCGGTGTCGAGCAGGCCCATTTCACCCACGAGGCTGCCGGGCCCGAGCACGGCGGTGGTGACCGGCTCCGTGCGGCTGACGGTGATACTCTCCACGATCACCTCGCCGTTCAGCAACAAGACCATGAACCCGGAGTTGTCGGCGTCACCTTCGGTGATGAAGGTAACACCCGCCGGTACCTTCTCCGGGCGCATATAGCTGACGACGATCTTGGCTTCTACCAGGCTGAGTTGCACCAGTGCGGCCGGTGCAGCGAGCAGGCGTGCGGCGTGGTCACGGCTGGACAACTCGCGCGGCGATGCGGTGGCGTGCCGGTCGGTGCCCGCTGCACTACTTTCCTGTGGGTCGGCCATGACGTGTCTTCTCGCGGGCTTATTAGGGGGAACGCTCGGGCATGGTAACCCATGGCGCGTCTGGTGGGTGGTGGTCTTGAGGGTGGCAAAATTCACACGCTTGAGAGCGCCGGTAACCCCAAAAAGGTTTCATAAGGGGTAATAATCGCGACGTCGGTTCCTTGCCAGGAGCCGCATCGGGTGAGGGCTTCCTTGCGTGAAAGATGAGGGCCAACGGATGACGGATCAGACGGATGACGACGGGCCGGCGAGCGTGGCGGGGGCCCAGCAAGGTCCAGTTGCGGTGCTGAGCAAGGTTCACAAGACTTATTACCTCGATTCGGTTGAAGTGCCGGTGATCCGCGGTGTCGACATCCTGGTGCGTCACGCCAAGTTCACCGTGCTCATCGGCCCGTCCGGCAGCGGCAAGACGACGTTGCTGAACATGCTGGGTTGTATCGACAAGCCCGACCAGGGTGAAATCATTGTGGCCGACGCGAAGGTCGGCGAGATGTCGGACGATGCCTTGTCCGATTTTCGGGCCAAGAACATCGGTTTCATCTTCCAGAATTTCAACCTGCTGCCGGTGCTCAGCGCCTACGAAAATATCGAGTACCCGTTGTTGCTGGCCGGCGCCTCGGCCAAGAAGCGGGGTGACCGGGTGCCGAGGCTGCTGAAGGCGGTGGGCCTGTCTGACCGCGCCAAGAACCTGCCGGGCCAGTTGTCGGGGGGGCAGCGGCAACGGGTGGCGATAGCCCGGGCGCTGGCTCGTAAACCCAAACTGGTGATCGCCGATGAACCGACGGCGAACCTCGATAGCGTTACCGGTGCCGCGATTTTGGCCCTGATGCGCCGCATGGTGGACCAATATGGGATCTCTTTCATCTTCTCCACCCATGATCCGGAGGTGATCAAGGCGGCAGATGATTCGATCTTTCTGAAGGATGGCCTGATTCAGGGCATTCGGCGCAA
>JANOUM010000697.1:0-5504 GCA_031416855.1 Rhodoferax sp.
GACATGATCAAGAACGGCCGGCGCGGCAGCCTCAGCGCGCGCCTGACGGTCCAGGGTGTGCAGGGGCACGTGGCCTACCCGCACCTGGCGCGCAACGCGGTGCATCTGCTGGCCCCGGCCCTGGCCGAACTGGCCGCGACCCGTTGGGACGCCGGCACCCCCCACTTTCCGCCCACGACCTGGCAGGTCAGCAACCTGCATGCTGGCACCGGTGCCGGCAACGTGGTTCCGGGCAGCGCCACGCTGGATTTCAATTTCCGCTTTTCGACTGCGTCGACGCCAGCGCAGTTGCAGGCCCGCGTCGAGCGAATCCTGCAGCACCATGGTGTGCCCTGCGAGTTGGCCTGGACCCTCGGTGCCGAGCCGTTTGTCACGGCCAGCGGCTCACTGGTCGAGGCCGTGCGCATCGCAATCCGTGCCGAGACCGGCATCGACACCGAGCTGTCCACCACGGGCGGCACCAGCGACGCACGTTTCATCGCCCGGATCTGCCCGCAGGTGGTCGAACTCGGCCCCCCCAACGCCACCATCCACCAGATCGACGAACATGTGGCCATCGGCGATGTCGAGATCCTGAAGAACATCTACCGCCGCGTGCTTGAAAACTTGCAAGGCATTGGCACGGTATGAGCGCGCAGGGCGAAGGCTCGCCAACAGGCTTGGGCGACCTGGTCGACCAGGCGGCCGCCGTCCTCGTAGCGGCCGGCGTGTCGTTGGGCCCTGGGACGACCAACGCCGTCGTTGAAGCGGCGTGGCTGGTGCTGTGGCGCCTCGGGCTGCCGCTGGACACACCACTGGACGCCCCCTCCAGCGGCACCGGCGAAGGCATTTCTGCCCGCCAGCGTGCCCAGGTGCTGGCACTGCTGGAGCAGCGCGTGTGCACCCGCGTCCCAGCAGCGTACCTGACTGGCGAGGCCTGGCTGCAGGGTCTGGCCTTTCATGCCGATCCGCGCGCCATCGTCCCGCGCAGCCTGATCGCCGAACTGCTGGTGTCGGGCGCGCTCGATTACTGGGTGACGGAACCGCCCAACCGTGTGCTCGACCTGTGCACCGGCGGCGGCAGCCTGGCTATCCACGCGGCACGGCATTGGCCGAACGCAGCGGTTGACGGTACCGACATTTCAGCCGATGCGCTGGCCGTGGCCCGTCTGAACCGGCAACGGCACGGGCTCGACGACCGCATTCGCCTGCTCCAGGCTGACGGATGGGCGAGCGTGGACGGCCCCTACGACCTGGTCCTGTGCAATCCGCCCTACGTGAACACCGCCAGCATGGACCAGTTGCCACCCGAGTACCGCGCCGAACCGGCCCTCGCACTGGCGGGTGGCACCGACGGCATGGATTTTGTGCGGGCACTGCTCGGCGGCGCCGCAGCGCACCTGGGACCGTCTGCCGTCCTGGTGCTGGAGATCGGCCACGAGCGCGACCATTTCGAGGCGGCCTTTCCCGGCCTGGAGGCGGTCTGGCTCGACACCAGCGCCGGCGGCGACCAGGTCTGCATCCTCACCCGGGCCGCTTTGGCCGCCTGCAACCCTCCCACGTCCGGCGCTGCTCACGGCCGGCAGAATTCGAACCCATGATCACCCTGAAGAATGTGACCTTGCGCCGCGGCGCCAAGGTCTTGCTGGACAGCGCGTCCATCACCCTGAACCCGGGCGAAAAGGTCGGCCTGGTCGGTCGCAACGGAGCGGGCAAGTCCTCTTTGTTCGCACTGCTCGATGGCTCGCTGCACGAGGATGCCGGCGACTACAGCGTGCCCGCGCAGTGGCGCATGGGCCAGGTGTCACAGGACATGCCGGAGACCGGCCGGGGTGCGACCGACTTCGTGATCGACGGTGACACCCGGCTGCTGGCGGCGCAGGCCGAGGTGCGGGCTGCCGAAGCCGGCGAAGACGGAGACCGCATGGCCCATGCGTACATGGAGCTGCAGGATGCCGGCGCCCACGATGCCCCGGCCCGCGCGCAGGCGCTGATCCTCGGTCTGGGTTTCAAGACCACCGAGCTGGACAACCCGGTCAACAGCTTCTCGGGCGGCTGGCGCATGCGCCTGCAGTTGGCGCGCGCGCTGATGTGCCCGTCCGACCTGCTGCTGCTGGACGAACCCACCAACCACCTGGACCTGGACGCCCTGGTGTGGCTGGAGACCTGGCTCAAGCGCTACGAGGGCACGATGGTGGTCATCAGCCACGACCGCGAGTTCCTCGACGCCGTGACCAACGTCACCCTGCACATCGACGCCGCCAAGCTGGTGCGATACACCGGCAACTACAGCAAGTTCGAAGACATGCGCGCCGAGCAGATGGCGCTGCAGCAGAACGCGTTTGCCAAGCAGCAGGACAAGATCGCCCACCTGCAGAAGTTCATCGCCCGCTTCAAGGCCAAGGCGAGCAAGGCCAAGCAGGCGCAAAGCCGCGTCAAGGCGCTCGACCGCATGGAGAAGATCGCGCCGCTGTTGGCCGAGGCCGACTTCAGTTTCGAGTTTCGCGAGCCGGCCAACCTGCCCAACCCGATGCTGTCGATGCAGGGGGTTAGTTTCGGCTACCCGCCGCCCGACGAGGCGCCGCCCGGCACGCCAGCGACGGTGATCGTGCGCCATGTCAGCCGCTCGGTGCTGGCCGGCCAGCGCATCGGCATCCTCGGGGCCAACGGCCAGGGCAAGTCCACGTTGGTCAAGACGGTGGCGCGCACCCTGGAGCCGATCGGCGGCGAGATCACCGAGGGAAAAGGCTTGAACATCGGTTATTTCGCGCAGCAGGAGCTCGACGTGCTGCGGCCCGCCGACAGCCCGCTGGACCACATGATCACCCTGGTGCGCGAGGTGACCGCCGCCGGCAAGATAGCCGGCCAGGCCACGCGCGAGCAGGATCTGCGCAGCTTCCTGGGCAACTTCAACTTCGGCGGCGACATGGTGAAACAGGCCGTGGGCAGCATGAGCGGCGGTGAAAAAGCCCGGCTGGTGTTGTGCATGATCGTCTGGCAGCGCCCCAACCTGCTGCTGCTCGACGAACCCACCAACCACCTCGACCTCGCCACGCGCGAGGCGCTGGGCATGGCGCTGAACGAATTCGAGGGCACGGTGATGCTGGTCAGCCACGACCGGGCGCTGCTGCGTTCGGTGTGTGACGAGTTCTGGATGGTCTCGCATGGCGGGGTGTCGCCGTTTGACGGCGACCTGGACGATTACCAGCGCTACCAGCTGGACGAGGCCAAGCGCCAGCGCGAGGCCATCAAGCAGGCATCGGCACCGGCCGCGAGGGCCACCGGCAAGTCCGAAGGAAAACGCGCGCCCAAGGCGGCACAGCCGCCAAAGGCGCCGCTGCAGTCGGAACTGGAGCAGGTTGAGTCCAAGATGAAGGTGCTCAACGGGGAAGGTGCAGCAGCGGAATCCCACCTGAGTACCGCCGTGCGTCCGTCCGAGATCGCCGAACTCGGGCGCAGGCTCAAATCGGTCAACGACGAATTGCGCCACCTCGAAGACCGCTGGCTCGAGCTCTCCGCGCGGCTGGACGCCACCGTCAACGCTTGACCCTCTGCGTCGAGCCCGGCCGACACGCTGAAACGCATCGGCAGCGGACGCCAACTGTTCGGCGACGCCGCTGGAGGATCTGGTGCCGCGATCGCGCAACTACCTGCTCATGGCCACGCACGAGCATGGCATCCGGGTCTTCAATCCACCAGCCGCGCATCTGGTCCGGACCGGCACCGCGCTGGTCCTGATGGCCAGCCCGGACGGCCGCGCCCAACTCGAGAAGCGTCTGCGGGGATAAACCGTTCAAGCGCGCTGCAGAACCGGCCGATAGGTCGGATAAGTCAAAGTCTGCACAACGTGTTGTCGATCCTCAGCAATCCCGCATCTCTCGCGGCCAACCGCGTCCTGGCCGTGTCCGGACACACGATCGCCCGCGCCCTCGATCGGCTGGGCTCCGGCCTGCGCATCAACAGCGCGAAGGATGATGCCGCCGGGCTGGCTATCTCGGTGCGCCTGACGGCCCGTAACCGCCAATCCGGGGTCGACCTGCGCAGCTTGAACGACATGGTCTCGCTGCTTCAGGTCGCCGACGCGAGCCTGGCCAGCACCGGAGCGAACCTGCAGCGCATCCGTGAACTCGCGGTCCAGGCCGCGAATGCCACCAACCTCGCCAGCGACCGCCTTTCCCTGCAGCGCGAAGCCGCCACCCTGGTCGAAGCCAGCCGGCAACGCCAGGGGCGCACCACGTTCAATGGCCGGACCCTGCTCGACGGCAGCCTGAACATCCAGGGAATGGTCGGTCTGTCGGACGCGGCGGTGGGCATCCACCTGGCCCGGTTGTTCCTGCCCCGCACCACCGACGTGTTGTTTCGCTATGCCCAGCTGGCGCAGGCCTCGACCAGCACAACGCCGGCGGGTGCGCTGGCAGCCGGCAACCTCACGATCAATGGCCAGCCGATCGGTGCCACCGTGGCCGGCACGGCCCCGGGCCAGGGCGCCGACAGCGCCTGGGCGCTGGCCCGCGCGATCGGCAACGCCGGCATCACGGGCCTGAGCGCCAGCGTCGACACCAACCGAATCACTGGCACCGAGGTGCTGCCACCCGCAGGGGGCACGGTGCTGGCAGGCGCCATCGTGGTCAACGGCGTCCCTGCGCCGGCCGGCAACTTTGTCAACGCCATCAATGCCATTGCCGGCCAGACCGGCGTGACGGCCACCACCATCGCCGGCAGTGCTGCACCGGGGTTCCCGGCCGCCGTCCCGTACACGCTGGTGCTGACAGCGGCCGACGGTCGCAACATCGACATCACGGGCGCATCCGGATTCGGCGTGGGCGACCAGACGGCAGTGGGCAGTGTGACGATCACCGGACCACTGGCCGAGCGGCCGGTGTCCAACCTGCAGATCGGTGGCAGCAGCCCCGGCAACGCCGGCCTGGCTGCCGGAACCACCACCGCGCTCGACACCGGCGACCCGGTGCTGCTTGCACTGGACGAAGCGGCCGGCTACGACCAGAACCCCAACCTGACCAGTGCCGAGAACGCCAGCGTCACCATCGGCGTCATGGACCGCAAGCTGGACCGGTTGCTCGCCTTGCGCACCCAGCTCGGCGCAGCGCTCAATGCGCTGGACCTGCGGCACAGCGCCCTGTCGACCGCCCGCGAATCGGCCGCGGCTGCGGTTTCGCGCATCCTGGACGCCGACTACGCCACGGAGATCACCGCATTCACGCGCGCCGACATCACCCGAAACGCGGGCCTGGCCATGCTGGCGCAGGCCAATCTGCTGCCGCGACAGATTCTCAGGCTGCTGCTGCCAAACGACCAGGCCGACACGCAGGCGACTGCGGCTGCATCGAAGCGAAAATAGACGCGTATGCAAGACCAGCACCCGACCCTGTTCACCGCCCATGTCAAGCCGGGAGACCAGCCATGCGACGCCTGGTCGAACCAGCCGCTGCTGCTCGCGCTGGAAATGGGCAGCCTCGACTGGCCGAGCTCCTGCCGCAATGGAACCTGCCGCACCTGCATCGGGC
>JANOUM010000698.1:0-6025 GCA_031416855.1 Rhodoferax sp.
GCGCATTGCGCAATTCGCCCTTGGGAGCGGCCCGGCGCTGCTCATCAGGAATGCTCCATGCTGCGCATTGCGCAATTCGCCCTTGGGAGCGGCCCGGCGCTGCTCATCAGGAATGCTCCATGCTGCGCATTGCGCAATTCGCCCTTGGGAGCGGCCCGGCGGTGCTCAAGGCCGCCCCCCGGCGCGGACGATCAGGCGCTCGCCCTCGGCCCGCGCTGAATACCCCAGGGCGGACAACTTGCCGGACGCCAGGTCCAGCTGGGCTGGATCGAGCGCCAGTCCCTTGACCATCAACTGACCGGCGGAAAACTCCAGACCCACAGGCATCGCCCGCTCCGCAATCGCGTTGCCTGTGGCAGACAACATCGCTTCCAGGTCGCGCGCTGACAAGGCCCCACTGGACTGGCGCAGCAGCGCGACTTCGCGCTCCATCTGCAGCGGAGCATCCACAACGGTTTTGACCTGGGGAAAGGCCTGGGTCAGGACTTGTCGCACCTGGGTGCGCCTGGCCACCAGGTTGGCGTCCAGCCGCCAGGCCCAGGCGTTCAGGCCCACGAGGTTGGCGACGAGCGCCAGGCCCAGGCCCCAGCGCGCCGCGCGCCACCGTGGCCCCCGAGCCAGTTGCACCCAGGCCTGCGCCCAGCGCCGCGCCATGCGCCCCCGACCGGTAGTCGCGAGGTCGAACTGCGCCAGTTCCCACTGTGAAAGCCCACTTTGCAGCAGCATCTGCGCCGCAGGGAGGACCATTGCCGGCCGCCCCAGCATACGCTCGGCGGACTGGGCCACCGCAGGTTCCGCGAGCAATTCGGTGGCGTCCCCGGCCACCGCTTCGGCCAGCAGCAACTGGCGCGCCTGCGCCAGCGGCACACAGACCACTGCGTCGGCGTCGATCAGTGCCAGCCAGGCTTCGTCCTCGGTGCCGGACACCACCAGCACGGGTGGCTCCGCGCTTGCGCGGGGAGACCACTGCGGGACCACCCGGCTGGCCGGTCGCCCGCCCTGCTCGAACAACTGCAACACGCCCGCCAGCCAGGCCCGGTCGCAGGCGGCCACCAAGTGCGTGCCGTCCGGCCGGCGCTGAGGCGACAAGGCCAGCGCAAGCGTGGACGGGTCATCGAGCAACCGGTCCTCCAGCATGCCGTCCAGCGCCGCGCGTTGCCGACCTGTGACCATCGGAGGCAGCTTGACGCCATGCCAGGACAGGGCACGTGCAGGCACCACCAGCACCAGCGCGTCGGCACGCGGCAACAAGGCCAGCGCAGCCGAGCCCTGGGCCGCGACCGTGCGCCCGTCCTCACTCGTCACATAGCTGAACTCGGTGCCGGCGCTTGGCCGGGCAAGTGTCAGGGCGATGGTGAGCGTGCTCATCGGCGGATTGTACGGAGCGGGCCATGACGGCGTAGCCAGCCGGGCGGCGCTGGCCCTGTCGCCATCACCGGGTGGGGCCCGGCGCGCGGGCCAGCTCGTTGGTGACCCGTTCGCGCCACAGCGTATTGACCTCCATGCCATTTCGAAACAGCAGCGAGCGCTCTTCGACCACCAGTTGCTCCATGCGCAACCGCCCGCGCACCTCGAAGTAGCGGGTGACCACGCTGAACCGGGCCAGCTCCGGCGCCGCCATGCCCGGCGGCAGGGCCCTGGCCACATCCGCAAGCGTGCGAAACGCCGCTCGCTCGCGCGCCGAGACGACCCGTCTGGCATCGGTCAGGTCCAGGCCGGGCATGCTGGCGGCTATCGCCTCGGCACTCGCGGTGTTGAGGTTCAGGGATGAGCGCCCCGGCAACACCGTGATGTACGGCCTCAACACCAACAGGCTCGGCTCGGACAGGCCCAGCCAGCGCAGCTGCTCCAGGCGCCGCGGCAGCAAGGGAACCGGGCTGTCCTTGCTGGATTCGGCGTCGGGGTTCAGCGCCAGTACCAGGTTGGCCGCGATTGCATCCACTTCGGACGGGTCCAGCCCCAGCAATTCAAACAGGCGACCGAACGCCTGCTGGTCGGGCTCCGACACCTTGCCGTCGGCGACCAGATTGCGGATGTTCATGTGCGCCTGCATGTCGGTGATCAAGCCCGACAAAAAAACCTGCTCAGAGTCATCGGTTCGCTGCTTGTCAACGGCCAGGAACGCCGACAGGCGTGATTCCTGCAGCGGCACGCTCCAGGGTTCTCCGAGGTGGTCGGGTCCGCCCGAGCGCGCATCCTCGCGCAGGATCAGACGCGCCCAGTCGAGCGCGCCGCCCAGTATCCAGACCGCCTGCATGCGGCTGCGCTCGCTGGATTCCACCTCGACATTGCGCCATTGACGCCACAAGGCGGCCGACGCCAGCGTTGCCACCAGGGCCACCGTTAGCATCGCGATCAGCAAGGCCGCTCCACGCTGGTTCCAGCGGCGGCGACGGAGTCCAGCGCGCGGACTCATGAGCGTGCTGATCCAAGGGTCGGACGGACCCAGTCATGCTGCAGCCGGCCACTGAGCGCCTGCCCGACAGACAGCGTCAGGACCAGGCGCACGCCGTCGGGCAGCGGTGCCTGCACCGTGACGCCGGTCGCACCGGGGCCGGCGGCGCTCGACAAGGGGCTGCTCCAGCTGTCGTTGCGGAAATAAAACACCTGCCAGTCGTCCAGACCGGCAATGGCCACCTCATGGCGTCGGAGTTCCTCGGTCGGATTTTCACCCCACTGCGCCGCCTGTTGCCAAGCCAGCTGCAGCTCGATGCGTGTGCGCACCGCCGCCGACTGCCAGCGCAGCCACTTGCGCTGGCCGTCGATCTGGCGCGAACCCCAGGCCACGACGCGGATGCCGCTATCCGCCACCAGCGGCGCCCGCCCATCCGCGGCCGCAGTGACGGCCGGATCACTGCCGATGGCGTGGCGCGTGATGCGCAGCACCCGGCCGTCGAAGTCCACACCGCCTATGCCGACTTGCTGCGTCATGGCATCCAGGTCGGCGCGCCACTGCGACAGGCCGGCCTGCAGCGCCAGCACGTCCTCGCTGCGCTCCCGCGTCCGGTCCTGCGCGCTACCCATGGCGTCGATGCCGCGCCAGGCCATCACCGACAACAAGGCCATGGCGGCCAGCGCCACCAGCACCTCGACCAGGGTGAATCCACGGGTGCGTCCGGCGGCAGGCCTCATTGCAGGCTCCCGATGACCGTGGCCACCCGCAGCACGACATAGGCGTCATCCAGTACCAGGGCATCGACGCGCCGGAAATTCGGGTTTGGTGTGGCGGCAACCGTCAGCCGGCCGGTGAACCCGCGCCCGGCCTGCTCGCAGGTGAAACTCGCGTCTCCGATCGGCGGCATCTGCCGCGACAGGCGCACCCGCACCAGTTCGTTCTCGGCGCATAGCTGCGCCAACAGCACATCCGACTGGCGCTGTGCATGGTTGGTAAGCGCCAGCGTGGCCTGCAGCCCGGCCACGAGGGCGATGCCGACGATGGCCAGGGCCACCAGCACTTCGATCAGGGTGAACCCCCGGCCCTGCGGCGTCATGGCGGCCTTGGCGCTGCGGGGACATCCGCCTGCACCGAAAACGGCCGCAAGCCGTCGGTGGCAATACGTACGCTTTGCCCATCCAGCAGCAGTTCGATCTGCTGGCGATCGATGATCGGCTCCGGCCCCAGCACCAGCGCCTGGGCGTCACGCACCACCGTGCCCGGTACCAACCAGGGTGTCGGGTCGGGTTGCGCCGGCTGCAGCCCTGTAAACGAAAAGCCCTGGGCATCGGGCCGCCACACCACCGCCACGCCGCTGGCGCGGGACTGCGCACGCGCCGCATCGAGCATGGCAACCAGACGCTGCGCCTCGCGCGCGAGTTGTTGTTCACCGGGTTCGCGCATGGACATCACCACCCCGGCACCGGCCATCGCTATCAGGGCCACCACCAGCAGCAACTCGAGCAAGGTGAAGCCACCTGCGGTGGCCAGGCAGCTTGGCCGGCGGCTACTGCCAGGAGCCGACATCGGCGTCCTTGCCCTCACCGCCAGCCTGCCCGTCGGCACCAAAGGACAACACGTCGATGTCCCCCTTGATGCCGGGGTTCAGGTACTGGTAGGCGTTGTTCCAGGGGTCGTTGGGAAGCTTGTCCAGGTAGGGTTTCCAGTTGGCAGGGATCGGGCCCGCCGTCGGTTTGGCGACCAGCGCCAGCAGGCCCTGTTCGGCACTCGGGTAACGCTGGTTGTCGAGTTTGTAGAGCTTGAGCGCCTGCATCAGGTTGTTCACATCGGTCTTGGCGGCCATGGTGCGTGCGTCGTCGGCGCGCTCCAGCACGTTGGGTACGATCAGGGCCGCGAGCACCCCGATGATCACCAGCACCACCATCAGTTCGATCAGTGTGAAGCCGCGCGCCACCGCGCGCCGCCATGCCGGGGGGCAACGATGCAAAGTATCTGTCATGGTTCGTCCCTGTTGGAGGCAAGGCGCCAGGCGCCCGCGATCGCTGAATCATAATCGGGCATGGCTGTGACATGGGTACCGCGGATGCTGACGATGGCGATATGGGCGCTGGCGGCATGGTCGGCCGGGTATTGGATACTGCGGTTCGCGGGTGCAACACCATCGGCACAGGCGAGCGGCGCCGTGTCGGCCCCGGCAGCGGCCGGCGAACCCGCCAATGTCGCGCGTGTCTTCGGGCCGGCAATAGATAAACCCGTCGATGTTGCCGTGGCACCGGTTGTGGTCGACCCCAGCACCCGTTTTGCGCTGGTCGGTGTCGTAGCCGGCCGTAGCAGCACCGGCGTGGCGCTGCTGTCGGTCGAGGGCAAGCCGGCCAGGCCCTACCGGGTGGGCAGCACCATCGACGACGGCTACACCCTCAAGAGTGTCTCGGTGCGCTCTGCCACACTGACAGCACCCCAGACCGGCGCGACGTTCACCGTCAACCTGCCGACCCCCGCCACCGGGCCCGCCGCGCTTGGCACGCCCGTCATGCCAGGCCTGCCGGTGCGTCCGGCGTGGCCCTTCCCGGTGCCTCGCGCCGCGCCGGCGGACGCGGCGTCGACGGCGCGTCCCAGTTCCTGATCACGCCAGGCCGCAGCCCTGACCGGCCCGACCTACAAGGCCTTGGCGGCACGCAGGGCTTCGATCGCCTCGCGCGCATCCGGCCTCGGGCTGCGCAACAGGTAGAACACCATCGCGTAGCGGGACGCGAACACCAGTGGCTGTCCCGAGCGCAGGATCTGCGCATACACCGGTCCGAGTTCCCAATGGCCCCAGCCAGCGAGATCGGCGGCCGCAAACCCCGCCATCGCCGGGTTGCCCGACGCCAGCCGGGTGAATGCGGCAACGACCCGGTCCCGGCCCACACGCGTTCCGTCACCGCCGTGCACCGCCAGTGCCAGCACCGCAGCCTGCACCTGGAACTCGTCCCGGCCGGGCCGGGCGAAGAACTCCTGCTCGATCCACGTGACGCCCGCCGCGCCTTCGACCTCGACGTAGGCGGCCAGCGCCGCCGACAGGCTTGCGGCGGACCCTTCCCTGCGTGCGCCGTCGATTCGCATCCGCAGATCCTGGGCCGCGTCGGCGCCGCCCGCCAGGCCCGCGAGCAGCAGATACAGCGGGCGCCTGGCCGTGAGCCCAGGGTCGTCGAGCCAGCGCCGGATGCGCGCGCGGTCCAGGCGGGGCTGCATCGACCGCATCGCCACATAGGGTGCGACCGAGACCTCCTCGTAGGCGACCCGCGCAAGCAGCGGCTCCGGGTCTTCCAGCACGGCCACGAAAGCAGCCAAACGGCGGGGCCAATCCGGCTCGGGCGCGATGCCCACCGGGGGAAAGCTGCGCACAAGCTGCGACAGCCAGGC
The DNA here is from genome assembly GCA_031416855.1 of Rhodoferax sp. Classification (GTDB taxonomy): domain Bacteria; phylum Pseudomonadota; class Gammaproteobacteria; order Burkholderiales; family Burkholderiaceae_C; genus CAISIP01. The sequence goes on from JANOUM010000698.1 coordinate 5,798, forward strand.
GGCCCGGGCCGGGTCCAGCGTCCCCACTGCACGCCAGCTGTGCCCCGCCGCGCTATACAGCAACACCGCGGGCGCCAGGGCGCCGGCAGCCGGCGCGGCCACGGTCCACTGCACCATGGCAATCGGCTCCGGCGGCGGCGATCCCTTGACCTGGGCCACGACACGGTAGCCGGTGCCAGGCAGTTGCGGCGTGGCCAGCACCACGGCGTCGGCCGCGTACATCTGGTA
>JANOUM010000699.1:0-9560 GCA_031416855.1 Rhodoferax sp.
GCCTGTCATTGCGGACCCCGGATCGCGGTCCGGGGCAGGCCCGATCCGCAATCCAGTGCGCCAACTGCATGGATGCCCCCGGATCGAAGTCCGGGGCAGGCTCATCAAGCCCGGCATGACAGTGGGATATTGGCAATTTCCATTTCCCTTACCGCTTTGACGGACAGGGGTTGCGTTTCTCGATCCGCTCGAGGAGTGGCCATGGCCCGGCCGGGCCAGCGTTACAAGATGCATTGTCCCCGCAAGTGCATGATTGCATTTAAGAATCTTCCAATCGTGGTGAGATCTGGCCGATGCCGCACCCGATTCCCTCGGCCGGTCGCGCACTGGTGCGATACTGCAGCGCGGCGCAGCAGGGCGACCGATTCACTGCAGCACACCCCCAACCCCACCATGTCCACGTCACCTGCCGGTTCGGCTCCAAGTTCCGTGGCGCAAGCCGATGTCGCGCGCCTGACCGGCTGTACCACGGCGACCCTGCTGCGGCCCGCGTGACCGCGGGCACTTTTCTCCATGTTCGGCCTTTCCCCCACCCTGTTGCTCGAACTCGCGCTGTTGGGCCTGTGCACCGGCTTCCTCGCCGGGCTGCTCGGGCTCGGCGGGGGCATGCTGATGGTGCCTGTGCTGACCATCCTGCTCGCGGCCAAGGGCTACCCGGAGACCATCGTTGTCAAGATGGCGGTGGCAACCTCGCTGGCGACGATCTGTTTCACCTCGCTGTCATCAGTGCGCGCGCACCACCAGCGCGGGGCGGTGATGTGGCCGGTAGCGATGATGCTGGCCCCCGGCATTGTGGTCGGCTCGTTCCTCGGGTCGCAAATTGCAGCGGCATTGCCGTCCAGGATCCTGGGCATCGTGTTCGCGGTGTTCGTGACCTTCTCCGCAACGCAGATGCTGCTGAACCGCAAGCCCAAACCGTCGCGCACGTTGCCGGGGCGAGCCGGCATGTTCGGTGTGGGCAATGGCATCGGCATGTTGTCGTCGCTGGTCGGGGCTGGCGGCGCATTCGTGTCGGTGCCCTTCATGACCTGGTGCAACGTGCCGATCCACCAAGCCGTTGCCACGTCGTCGGCGCTGGGTTTCCCGATTGCGCTGGCGGGAACCATCGGTTACCTGATCGCCGGCTGGGGCCTGCCTGCCATGCCCGCAGGCAGCATCGGTTACCTGTTCTGGCCGGGGCTGGTGGTGCTGTCCGTCGCCAGCATGGCGACTGCGCCGTGGGGGGCCAAGGTCGCACACAGCATGGACATCGCGCCTCTGAAACGCGTATTCGCCGTGGTGTTGTACTGCATGGCGGTGTATTTCGTGTTGCGCTGATGGGTGAAAGGGGCGCGTCGAGATGAAGATCTGTGTCGTGGGTGCCGGTGCCATCGGCGGCATGCTGGGCGCGAAACTCGCCCTGGCCGGGCATGAAGTCAGTATTGTCCTGCGCGGAGCCAACCTGGCCGCAGTGTCGGTGCACGGCCTGACGCTGATCGAGGAGAGTGGCCAGCAGTTGCAGGTGCGCCCGGCGCGTGTCACCGACGTGCTCGCGCAGGCCGGTGTGCAGGACCTCGTCATCCTGGGCATGAAGGCCCACCAGGTCAGCGCGGTCGCCCCCGACCTGCACCATCTGATGCATGCCGACACCCGGATCGTGACCATGCAAAACGGCATTCCCTGGTGGTACTTCCACCGCTTGCCCGGCCCCTACAGCGGGCGCCCGGTCACCGCCGTCGACCCGGATGGTGTGATCGCACGCCATATCGACCCGGCCCGCGTGATCGGCAGTGTGGTCTACCCGGCCAGCGAAGTCATCAGGCCGGGCGTCATCCGGGTGATTGAAGGCAACCGCTTCACGCTGGGCGAGATCGACGGCAGCGACACACCCTCGGTGCGCGCCGTCAGCGCCGCCTTCAGGCAGGCCGGCTTCAAGGCGCCGGTGTCGACCGACATCCGCTCCGAAATCTGGCTCAAGGTGTGGGGCAACCTGAGTTTCAACCCGATCAGCGCCCTCACCCACGCCACGCTGGAAGACATCTGCCGCTTCGGCCCGACACGCGCCCTGGCCGCAACCATGATGACCGAAGCGCAAACCATCGGCGAAAAGCTGGGCGTGGTGTTCAAGGTCAGCCTGGACAAGCGCATTGCCGGTGCCCAGGCAGTGGGCCCGCACAAAACTTCGATGCTGCAGGACGTGGAGCAGGGCCGTCCACTGGAACTGCAGGCCCTGGTGGCCGCCGTCATGGAACTTGGCCTCATCACCGGTACACCCACTCCCACCATTGACGCCGTGTTTGCCTTGTCGAGCCTGCTGGCCGCGACCTTGCAGGCGCACCATGCCACCCTGCGTATTGCCGACTGACACCATGACCCACTTCAGCACCCTGTCCGACATGATCGCGCAGCAGCGTCCCGATGCGATCGCGCTGAGCGCCCCCGGGGGCGGCGTGCCGCTGCGTTATGGCACATTGCACGCGCTCATCCTGCGCACCGCCGAAACCCTGAACCGCCTGGGCATCGGGCGCGGCGACCGGGTCGCCATCGTGCTGCCCAACAGCCCCGAAATGGCCGCCGCCTTCGTAGCCGTGGCCAGCGCCTGTACCGCCGCCCCGCTGAACATGGCCTACCGTGCCGACGAGTTCGCGTTTTACCTGGACGATCTGCAGGCCAAGGCGCTGATCGTGGCGCAGGGCAGCGACACGCCGGCACTGGCCGTGGCCCACCGTCTGGGCATCCGGGTGCTCGAGTTGCAGGCGTTGCCCGCGCAGGGAACTGGCGACTTCGAACTGCTGGCAGGCGACGCAACGGCCACCCCCCCGGCCGCCGGCGGCCTGGCACAGGCGCAAGACGTCGCGCTGATCCTGCACACCTCGGGCACCACCTCGAGGCCCAAGATCGTGCCGCTGTCGCACCGCAATGTCTGTGCCTCGGCACGCAACATCAGCGCCACGCTGCAACTCACAGCGGCCGACCGCGAACTGCATGTGATGCCGCTGTTCCACATCCACGGCCTGATTGCCGGCGTCCTGGCGCCGATGGCCGTGGGCAGCCAGATCTTCTGCACGCCCGGCTTCAATGCCCTGAAATTCTTTGGCTGGATGAAGGAGTGCCGTCCCACCTGGTACACCGCGGTGCCGACCATGCACCAGGCGATCCTGTCGCGCGCCGCCGGCAACCGGGAACTGATCGACACCCACCCGCTGCGCTTCATCCGCTCGTCGTCGTCGTCGATGCCGCCGCAGGTGATCGCCGAACTCGAAAGCGTGTTCAATGCGCCACTGATCGAGTCCTATGGCATGACCGAAGCCGCGCACCAGATGGCCAGCAGCCCGCTGCCGCCGGCCCGGCGTGTTCCGGGTTCGGTCGGGCTGGCGGCCGGCCCCGAAATCGCCATCATGGACCCGCAGGGGAACCTGCTCGACGCGGGCACCACGGGCGAGATCGTGATCCGCGGCGACAACCTCACCGCCGGTTACGAAAACAATCCTGCGGCCAATGCCGAGGCCTTCGTGAACGGCTGGTTTCGCACTGGCGACCAGGGCGTGCTGGACGCCGATGGTTACCTGAGCCTGACCGGGCGGCTGAAGGAAATCATCAACCGCGGTGGCGAAAAAATTTCGCCGCGCGAGGTCGATGAGGTGCTGATGGACCACCCCGCCGTGGCCCAGGTCGTCACCTTCGGTATGCCCCACGCCAAGCTGGGCGAAGAGGTGGCCGCTGCCGTCGTGTTGCGCGACGGGCAGCAGGTCACCGAACGCGAACTTCGCGACTTCGTGGCGGCCCGGCTGGCCGATTTCAAGGTGCCGAAGAAACTGCTCTTCATGGCCGAGATCCCGAAAGGCGCCACCGGCAAACTGCAGCGCATCGGCCTGGCGGCGAAACTCGGGCTGGGCGGCTGACTACGCCCCGGGCTGCGAACGCGGCAACGCCCGGACCAACTCCTGGAATTGCGCAGCCGGCAGCGCTGGCGAACACAGATAGCCCTGGAACGACGCGCATTGCTGGCCCAGCAGATACTGCCGCTGCGCTTGCGTCTCCACGCCCTCGGCCACCACGTCAAGCTTGAGTGCACGTGCCATGCCGATGATCGCGCTGACGATGGCGCGGTCACCCTCGTCGCCGGGCAACCCGGTGACAAAGGAGCGGTCGATCTTGAGTTTGGAGATCGGAAACCGCTTGAGGTAGGCCAGGCTGGAATACCCGGTACCGAAATCGTCGATCGACAGGCCCACACCCAGAGTGGCCAGGGCGTGCAGGCGGGCCAGCGCCTCGTGCGCGTCCTTGAGCAGGATCGACTCGGTGAGTTCGAGCTCGAGCAATTCCGGGCGCAGGCCGGCATCGCGCAGCACCCCGCCGACCCGTTGCACAAAGTCGGCCTGCTGGAACTGCAGCGCCGACACATTGATCGACACCGTGACCGGTTGCCCTTCGCGTTCCCATTGCCGGGCCTGGCGCACCGCCTCGTCCAGCACCCAGTTGCCGATACTGATGATGAAACCGGTTTCCTCGGCCAAGGGGATGAAAACCGCTGGCCCGACCTCGCCCATGTCCGGGTCGGTCCAGCGCGCCAGCGCTTCCGCAGCCACCAGTTCACCCGTGGCCAGGGAGATCTGCGGCTGGTAATACAGCCGGAACCGGTTCTGCTGCATGGCCAGGCGCATGGCGTGGTCCATCTTCATGCGCGACAACACGTCGACGTTCATCTGCGGCTGGTAGAACCGGAAACTGCCGCGTCCGTGTTCCTTGACACGGTACATCGCGGTGTCCGCATACTGGATCAGGTCGTCGAGCGTTTTGCCATCCTCCGGATACAGCGCCACACCGATGCTGCAACCGACTGAAAAACGCATGGCGTCGATCTGCAGCGGCCGTGCCAGCGCCTGGAGGATGCGCTGTGCTCCGATCTCCGCTCCGTGGACGTCGGCCTCCTGCAGGAACACCACGAACTCGTCGCCGCCCAGGCGGCACAGGGTGTCGACGTCGCGCAGGCAGAGCCTGATCCGGTCGGCCACCTCCACCAGCACCCGGTCGCCAAAAGCATGGCCCATGGAGTCGTTGATGGTTTTGAAACGGTCCAGATCCAGAAACAGCACGGCGAAGTGGCCGCCATTGCGCTCGGCCATGCGCAGCGCGAAGTCGACCCGCTGGGTCAGCAGCAGCCGGTTGGGCAGACCCGTGAGCACATCGCGGTAGGCCAGTGTTTCGATGCGCTGCTGCGCGGCGTTTTTCTCGGTCAGGTCGCGGAAGAAACAGATGCTTTGCACCGCCCCACCGTAGTCGTCGCGCAGCAATACCCACGACACCTGCACCGCATGGGCGGCACTGCGGTCCGATCTGCGCCAGACCTCCCCCTCCCAGAGTCCATCGGCCTCCAGGTGTTGCGCGATGCGCCCGGACAAACCCAGGTCATGCGGGTCGTGGAACATGTCGCGCGTCGACGATCCCAGCAACTGCGCCTGTGCTGCACCGGTGAGCCGCTCGCAGGCCGGATTGGCGGCCAGCATCCGGAAGTCGGCGTCGGTGATGAATACCGCGTCAAGGCTTGATTCGAACACCTTGGCCGCCAGTCGCAGCCGCGATTCGTGATCCCTTTGCAGAGTGACGTCACGAAACGCGAACACCCGCCCGGTGGGTTGACCGCGGCTGTACTGCGGCCGTGAAACGCGCTCCAGCATCCGGCCCGAGCGCGACACCAGCAGGTCGGTGGCCTCCAGCAATGGGCTCTCCGCCAGATAGGTCAGGCGATCCTGGTAGCCGGCATCATCGACCACCATACCGCTCAGGTGCGCCAGCAAGGCCGCATCGTCGCGACGCAGCATAAGGGCATCCGGCACCTGCCACATGTCGGCGAAGCGGCGGTTGTAGTTGCGCACGTTTCCATGCAGGTCGATCGCCAGGATGCCGTCAGCCGTCGACTCCAGCGTGGCGCGCAATTCGGCGAGCAGCGCTTCAAGCTGGTTTTCACTCTGGCGCTGGGCGCGCAGATCGCGCATTGCCACCACGAACACCGGTGGCGCGGGTGACGCCTCGACCCGACGCACGCTGCGTTCAACCGGGATCGCCACGCCATCGGCACCACGCACCAGCGTCTCGGAGTGGATATGGTCGCTCAGTCCGGCGGCCACGTCCTCCCAGAAGAACATGTCCTCCGGGGCGGCTGCGAATTCGAGCGCCGACCGGCCCAGCAGTTCCTGCGGCCGCAGCCCGACCAGGTCGGCCGCGGCCTGGTTGGCAGCGACTATCCGTTGGCCGACGGCATCGACCACCCATACCGCCTCGATCAGCGCCTCGATGAGTGTGCTCCAGGGCACGCCCAGCGCTGCCGGGGCGCCGGACTGCGCCACGCGATGCGCGGTTTCCACGCCAGAGTCGGCCCCGGGAGCGCCCCGCCGGCTCACGCCATCACCTCGGCCGGGTCGAGCGCCACCGCTCGTTCGAAGAAATAACAAATACGGGTGCGCGGCGACAGGTACTCCATCGTCGCCTTGGGCAGCATCGAGGGCTTGACGCTGCGCCGTATGCCGGGTGCATCGGGGCGCTCCAGATCGAGTATCAAGGCCTCCGCGCGCGCCACCGACGGATCGTGCACCACCACCCGTGGCTTGAGCGGGCGCGCCGAGTTGACCGACACCACCAGCGCGTAGAGTTCGTTGGCCAGCTGCACCACCGAACCGGGCGGGTAGACCCCCATCATCCGGATAAAGGCCGCCAGCACCGCACCGTCATAACGTAGCTTCATCTGCGAGAAGATCAGCGACAGCGCCTCATGCGGCGTGACCGCCGCCGAAGGTCGGGGCGGATTGCACAGGTTGTCGTAGCGGTTGACCAGCGCCAGCACCTTGCCGGCCAGGCTGATGGCCTGGCCCGACAACTGGCGCGGAAAACCCGTGCCATCGATCGTTTCGTGGTGCTCTGCCAATGCGCGCAAGGCGCCGTCGGATATCCGCAGCGTTCTCGCCACCGCGATGCCGTGGGCCACGTGCTGCTGGTAGGCGCGGCAGTCGATCGGCGACAACGGGGTGTCGATCCACCGCACGCGTTCGGGCATCTGCGTCTTGCCGATGTCGTGCAGGAAGGCGGCTACACCAAGCTCCTGCAGATCACCCTGCCCCAGGCCCAGGGCCTTGCCCAACAGCAGACTGAGCACGGTCACATTGACCGGGTGCATGCAGGCCCGGTCTCCCATGGTCTCCGACAACAGGCGGATCGACGACTCCCCCTGCCCCAGCACCCCGGCGACGAAGCCAGCGACCAGGTCGCTGCACTGCTGAGCCGCCGCCTCGGGCTCGCGCCGGACCTGCTCCAGCACGAACTGGTAGCGGCGGATCGCGGCACCGAACTGCTGGTCGCAGTGCACCAGGCTGTTGCGTTGCGCCTCCAGCAGCAGGCGATCGCGCTGCCGGCGGTCCTGCTGGGGCGTTCGGGCACCGCCATCACCATCCTCCAGAGCGGCGGCAGAATGGGTGGCAGGTTCCGCGGACGGCATCACTGGCGGCTGCGGCGCCGGGTCGCTCCTGAAGGGCACCCAGCGGATGCGCGCCAGGCCCAGTTGGCGGATGGTGTCGATCTGCCGTTCGGAACTGATCTTGAAGCTGCCCTTGGGAAACGGGTGAGCCATCCAGCCCAGTTCGAGGTCGATATACAGGCCGATCCGAAGCTGATCCGGGGAGACGTAGTCGTGGCCGGTATCCGTCATATGTACATGCCGAGGTTTCCAACCCAGCACCGGCCGCGCCACCATGGCGCGGGTCGGTGTGCGGAGAGCTTACTCCCGTCGCGCAATCACTGCCATGAACCGGCGCGAAAGTGTGGTGTTTATCCCGACGCGCGGGCTATCATGTCGCAAACCCGCCACCAAACCATCGTCATGATCGAGTTCTTCTTCGATTGCTCCAGCCCATGGACCTGGCTGGGTTTCCACAACATCCAGCCGCTGGCAGCCGAACTCGACGAACTCGTGGTCTGGCGCCCGATCCTGGTCGGCGGTGTGTTCAACCGCGTCAACCCCAGCGTGTACGCCCAGCGCGACAATCCGGTGCCGGCCAAACAGGCCTACATGCGCAAGGACCTGCAGGACTGGGCCCGCCTGGCCCAGTTGCACATCGTGATGCCGCCCCGGGTGTTTCCCGTCAACAGCGTCAAGGCCATGCGTGGCTGCCTGTGGCTGGAGCCGCAGGGGCAACTGCCGGCTTTTGCCAGCGCGGTGTTCGAGGCCTACTGGTCACGTGAAGAGGACATCTCGGACGACGCCGTGCTAGCCGGCATCTGCCTGGCGTGCGGCATCAAGCCGGCGGCGTTCCAGGCCGGCATCCAGTCGGACCCGATCAAGCAACAACTCAAGGACAACACCGACGAACTGATCCGTCGTGGCGGGTTCGGTTCACCCACGATCTTCATCGGGGACGACATGTACTTCGGGAACGACCGGCTGTCCCTGGTGCGGCAGGCCCTGCTCAACCGAAAAGTGCCGCCGCAGCGCGCCTGAGCGGCACCAGTTGCGGTGGCATCGGCTCCAGCCCCTCGCCGGTCCAGCGTTGCCAGCCATACAGGCTTGCAAAGGTGAAGCCGGGTGCACCGGAGCCCGGTGCACCTACCCGTTCGGCGCCGCGCCGCACGGCATCGATGCACCACGCGGGCAGGGTCAGGTGGTAGGGGTTTCGCGCCACCTCGCCGGCGTGCAGGCTCAGCGCCGCGACGAGTTCCGACACATCCGCGGCCGACAGCTCGACCATCAGGCCGGGGTTGGGCTGGGTGTTCCAGTACTCGCTCAAGACAACATGCGGCTGTAGCCTGGAACCCAGGCTGCGCAGGGCATCCAGCACCAGCCGATGGGTGCCGATATGAGCAGCATGCCCATCGTTGTCGTGCGGGCAGACCACCACCCGCGGCCTGTAACGCAACAGCAGGTCGGCGACCCGACCTACCGCCGACTCCCAGTGGGCCGGCTCGGTGATGGGCGTCTGCGGCGCGATGCGCTCCAGGCCCAGCGCCGTTTCGCCCGAAGCACTGACCAGATCGAACCCCAGGTGCCTGCAGCATGCGGACAGTTCGCCCCAACGCGCGGCCCGACGCGACAGCATGCTGCCCAGGGTCACCGCGACGTTGACCACTCGCCATGCATCCTGCCGGCGCAGCCGCCACGCCAGGCCACCACTGATCACCTCGTCGTCCGGGTGGGGAGAGAACACCATGCAGACCGGCGCGTCCGCAAGCACGGCCGCAAGCACTGGCGGCGCGGACACAAGCGGCACCAGTGTGCTGCCCCGGGCCAGCAGTTGCTCGAAACCCTGGACGAAAGGCAGAAATGGGTTGGTGTGGTGTTCCATCATTGAAAAACCCCGCCGCAGCGGGGTTCCTGTCAGCTGCGGGTACTGCCGCAGGCAGCCTCAACCCATGTGCAATCCACCGTTGACCGAAAAATCGGCACCGGTGGAGTAGCCGCCTTCGTTCGACACCAGCCAGGCGATGATGGAGGCGATTTCGCTTGGCTCGCCCAGGCGCTTGACCGGGATGGTGCCGACGATCTTGGCCAGCACATCCTCGCGCACGGCCTTGACCATTTCGGTGCCGATGTAACC
>JANOUM010000700.1:0-6382 GCA_031416855.1 Rhodoferax sp.
AGGCGAAGCGCCAAGTCTTCGGGCAGTCCCGCCGCCCGCATCTTTTGCACTGTTTTCGCTGCGTCATACGGCACCCGTCGAAAGGTCAGTTCGTTGGTCCCGGTGTCAAGCAGTGCGTAACCCGCTTGCACAAATCCGTCGCGCGGCTGGCCAACCGCACCCACCACCGCCAGCCAACGGCGAGAGCGAATCAGAGGAATCGGCGTGGCCATGCGGAACGCTTGCACGCGCACCACCCCTCCCACGTCGCTGCTGGCCAGCAAGGGCACATGCACATGCCCGCACAATATGATGCGCGCCGCGCAAGATCGGAACGCCCCCCTGGCCATGCTGGCTGATGTCACATAAATCCAAGACCCCGGGTCATTGGCCGAGGCATGGACAAAAAGCACATCCCCCTGCGTTCTGGTCAAGGGCAGTCCGCCCAGGAACGCCCGCTGCGCGTCGCTCAACCGGGCCTTGGTCCAGACCATCGCCTTTGTGGCATTGGCGCTCAACGAATTGACCCCACCGACAGCCGCACTGTCATGGTTGCCTTGGATACAAACCGCCCCTGCCGCCACCAGACTGGCGGCCTTGTCAACGCACCATTCGGGATCAGGGCCGTAACCCACGATATCGCCCAGAAGCACGATCCGGTCTGCCCCGCGTGCGGCTGCATCGGCCAGAACTGCCTCGAACGCCTCACGATTGGCGTGAATATCGGTCAAAACAGCAAGCCTCATCGGTACATCCTACCAAGACGTCGTCGTTCTGCTGCCGGGCCAACGCGTCGACATTGCCATTGGCGAGCAGCACCGCATGGCCGACCTGACGACGCAGGCGCTGGAGATCGTCGAGGCGCAAATCGGCTTTACCTGGACGCGGACGACACCGTTCGCCTGCAGGACGACTACGGCCGATCCTGACCAACGCCGGCCACACTGAAGCAACCGGCTCCAGCGGCGCTCCTAGCGCCGCGACGACGCCAGCCGGTACAGCCGCGGCAACACCAGCACCGCCACCACGATCCCCAGCAGCGTGGCCGACATGGGACGCTCCAGGAAGACGCCCCACTTGCCTTCGCCGATCGACAGCGCGTTGCGCAACTGCGCTTCGGCCAGTGGCCCCAGGATCATGCCCACCACCACCGGCGCGGTCGGGAAATCAAAGCGCCGCATCACCACCCCGACCAGCCCGATGGCGTACAACAGAACCAGGTCGAACGCGCTCTGGCGCATGCCGTACACACCCACGGTGGCGAAGATCAGGATGCCGGCATACAGGTGCGGCCTGGGGATCTTGAGCAGCTTCACCCACAGCCCCACCAGGGGAAGGTTCAGGATCAGCAGCATCACGTTGCCGATATACAGCGAGGCGATCAGCGCCCACACCAGCGCGGCGGACGTGGTAAATAATTGGGGGCCGGGCTGGATGCCATAGTTCTGGAATGCACCGAGCAGGATGGCGGCGGTGTTCGACGTGGGTATTCCCAGCGTCAACAGCGGGATCAGCGTGGCGGTAATGGCGGAATTGTTGGCCGCCTCCGGGCCGGCCACGCCTTCGATCGCACCCGTGGTACCGAATTCGCTCTGGTCGCGGGCAAGCTTCTTCTCGGTTGCGTAACTCAGGAAGGTCGGGATCTCGCTGCCGCCGGCCGGGATGGTGCCGAACGGGAAACCGATGAAAGTGCCGCGCAGCCAGGCGGGCCAGGAACGGCGCCAGTCGCTTCGGCTCATGTGCACCCGGCTGAGGCGGTTCTGTGTCTCGCTGGTAGCGCCCTCGTACAGCACCGCGTACAGGGATTCACCGACCGCGAACAGCCCCACCGCCACCAGCACGATCTCGATGCCGTCGAGCAGTTCGGGCACCCCTCCGGTGTACCGCGCCTGGCCGGAAATCTGGTCCATGCCGATCAGCCCGATGGCCAGGCCGATGAACAGCGCCACCATGCCGCGCAGGGTGCTGCGGCCCAGCACCGCACTGACCGTGGTGAAGGCCAGCAGCATCAGGCAGAAATATTCGGGCGGGCCCAGTTGCACCGCGAAATTGGCCAGCATCGGTGCAAACAGGGTGACCAGTACCGTGGCAATGGTGCCCGCCACGAACGACCCGATTGCCGCAGTGGCCAGCGCCGCCCCCGCGCGCCCGCTCTTGGCCATCTTGTTGCCCTCCATGGCCGTGATCATGCTGCCGGTCTCGCCCGGCGTATTGAGCAGGATGGACGTGGTCGAGCCGCCGTACATCGCGCCGTAATAGATGCCGGCGAAGAAGATCATCGACGCCGTGGCATCCACTTTGGTGGTGATGGGCAGCAGCATGGCCACAGCGACTGCCGGACCGATGCCCGGCAATACGCCCACGGCCGTGCCCACGGCACAACCGACAAAACACCACAGCAGGTTGATCGGGGTCGCCGCCGTGGCGAAACCCAACACGAGCTGGCTCCACAAGTCCATGTCAGATCCACCCGGTGTTGGTCAGGCCCGGCAGGTTGATGGCCAGCAGCTTCGTGAACATCCAGTACACCGGAGCGGCGATGGCCGCGCCGATCAGGGCGTCACGCACCAGTTGTCCGGCGTCGAATCCGGACTTTGCCTGCTGGTTCTCCGCGTTGCGCAGGCCACGCACGGCCAGCACAAAACACAGCGTGCAACTGAGGATGAAACCGATCGTGGTGATCAGCGCCGCATTCGCCAGCAGCGCCGCTGACATCCAGCCAAACCCGGGCCAATAGCCGCGGGACGAACCGCTGGGGGCATCCATGTTGCGAAAACCGCCAACACGTGCCTCCCAGATCACCAGTGCGCCGCACAGCAGCAACACGGCACCCACCACCCAAGGCAGGAAATTGGGGCCGACGCCGGCATACCCGGCCTCGGAGGGGATCATCACGGCACCAGCCGCGATGACCGCGCCGACACACAACACGCCGACCCCGATCAGGGTCTGCGGGCCTGCAGGCCGACGCGTGCTCATCAGAGCATTCCTGCCAGGTGCATCGTTCCACGCAATGACGCAAATTCGTTGTCCACGAACTCGTCAAATGCCTTGCCGGTCATCAAGGCCGACGTCCATCCGTTCTTCTCCAGGTCCTCGGCCCAGGCCTTGGACTTGGTGGCCTTGATGATGATGTCGCTCAGCGCCGCGCGCTGCTCGGCGGTGATGCCGGGCGCGCCGTAGACGCCTCGCCAGTTGCCCAGCACCACGTCAAAGCCCTGCTCCTTCATGGTGGGTACATTGATGCCGGGCAGGCGTTTTTCGGAGGTGACGCCGATCGGCCGCATCTTGCCGGCCTTGATGTACTCGGCAAACTCGCTGTAGCCACTGCCACCCACGGTGACATTGCCACCCAGAATGGCGGCCGTGGCCTCGCCGCCGCCACGGAACGCGACGTAATTGACCTTCTTCGGATCCACACCCACCTTGCCGGCGAGCATCGACGCCGAGATGTGCTCCGTCGAGCCCTTGGAGCCGCCGCCCCACTTGACGCTGCCCGGGTCCTTCTTGAGTTGTTCGACCACGTCCTTCATGGTCTTCAGGGGCGAATTGGCCGGCACCACGAACACGTTGTATTCACTGGTCAGGCGCGCGATCGGGGTCACCTTGTCCAGGCCGACGGCCGGCTTGCTGGTGATGATGCCGCCCAACATCACGGCGCCCATGACCATCAGGGCGTTGCCGTCCCCCCTGCTGGCGTTGACGAACTGGGCCAGCCCGATCACGCCGGCAGCGCCACCCTTGTTGTCGTATTGCACCGTCTCGACCGCCTTGGCGTCGAGCATCGCCTTGCCCAAGGCACGTCCGGTGGAGTCCCAGCCGCCGCCTGGGTTGGCGGGAATCATCATCTTGATGTTTACCGCAGCATGGGCGGGCAATGGCAGGGTGCCGGCTGCGGCCAGCGCGGCCAGGGATTTGAGAAAGGTATCGCGACGCATGGGTGCCTCCAAGGGTTGTACAACCGGCCTATGATGCAACCAAAGCCTGTCAGTCGGCTGTACAAAACCATTAGGGTAATTACCAAGCCCGGCCATGCAACTGCTTCTGATCGAAGACGATCCCGCCTTGCAAACCACGCTGCGCCGAACGCTTGAGCGCCGCGGCATCCAGGTGGCGTTATGCGGCGACGGGCTGCTGGCGCTGGCGCGCTGGCAGCAGCAACAACCGGACGTCGTGCTGCTCGACCTGAGCCTGCCCGGCCTGGACGGCCTGGAGATACTATGCCAGGCCCGTCGCACGGGGCTGGTCACACCGGTGCTGATCCTGACTGCGCGCAGCACCGTGGGCGACCGGGTGATCGGCCTCAACACCGGTGCGGACGACTACCTGGCCAAGCCCTTTGACCTGGATGAACTGGAAGCACGCATCCGCGCGCTGTACCGCCGGGCTTCTGGCGGCAACGAGGAAGCCGAACACGACGCACCGGCCTGGGGGCAGTTGCGGCTCGACCACGACAGCGGCGCGTTCTACCACGGCCACCAGGTGCTGGACCTCAGTCCGCGGGAGTTGCGCCTGTTGCGGGCGCTGGCCGCCCGCACCGGGCGTGCCGTCACGCGCGAGCACCTGCTGGGCGTGGTGTTCCCCGACGAGGTCGACGTGCAACCCGAGGCGGTGGAGGTGGTGGTCTACCGCCTGCGCAAGAAACTCGCCGGCACCGGCGCGTCGCTCATCACCCTACGCGGCCTGGGTTATCTGCTCAAGGCCGGTGACTGATTTGCGCGTTGCCCACACCGGCCTGTCGCTGCGCCGTTACCTGCTGCTCGGCATCCTGATTCCGATTGCGGTATTCATGCTGATCGACACCGTCACGCTGTACCGGCAGGCGCTGGCTGCGGTCAACACCGCCTACGACCGCACTTTGCTGGCGTCAGCCAAATCGATCGGCGAGTTGCTGGAGGTCGAGGGAGAAGGCAACCACGCGCGATTTCGCGCCAGCGTGCCGTATTCGGCCCTGGAGGCATTCGAGGCCGACAACCGCAGCCGCATGGTGTACCGCATCTCCGATGTGCAGGGACGGCTGGTCGATGGAACCGAGGACCTTGCGCCCTGGCGGGGCCGTATCCCGGACCAGGGCCCGTACGCGGCGCTGGTCGACTTTTACGACGCCGAATTGCGCGGTGATGCGGTGCGTGTGGCCGTGCTGTTGCAGCCCGTGGCCAGCCAGGGGGGCCGCGGCATGGCCACGATCCAGGTGGCCGAGACGCTGGAGTTGCGCCGTACGCTGGCACGCCAGATCCTGATCGACACCTTGTGGCGGCAGACCCTGCTCGCCAGCGTGACCGCACTGGTGGTGGTGGTGGTGGTGCAACGCGCCACGCGGCCGGTGCGCAGCCTGAGCGCCCGCATGCGCAACCGGCCCGAGCGCGACCTCACCGCCATCGCGGCGGCCGACCTTCCGCGCGAACTGCGCCCACTGGTGGATGCCACGAACCAGGTGATGCAGCGCTTGCAGCACCTGCTGGACGACCAGAAACGCTTCGTGCGGGATGCCTCGCACCAGCTACGCACGCCCCTGGCGGTGCTCAAGACCCAGGTCCAGTCAGCGCTGCGCGGTGACATTCCGCCAGTGCAGGCGTTGGGCGAGATCCAGCACACCGTGGAGCGTGCCACGGTGCTGGCCAACCAGATGCTGGCGCTGGCCAAGGTGGAACAGATGCGCCAGCAGGCCCACGCCGGTGTGCTGGACCTGGCCGGCGTGGTGCGTGCGGTGGCGCTCGACCTGTCGCCCCTGATCGCCGAGCGCGACATCGACTTCGATATCCAGACCATGCCTGCCCCGATCCAGGCCCATGAGTGGATGCTGCGCGAGTTGTGCCGCAACCTGCTGCACAACGCCATCCGGCACGGTCCGCGGGCGTCCACGCTGGCGGTGCGGGTGGTGGCCGACAGCCGCCACCTGGTCCTGACCGTGGCCGACGGCGGCCCCGGCATCAGCGACGCATTGCGCGGTCGCCTGTTCCAGCCCTTCTCTGGCGGCAGCAGCCACAGCGGTTCCGGCCTGGGGCTGGTGATCTGCCAGGAGATCGCGCAGGCACTGGGTGGCACGATCACACTGGACAACCGCGTCCGACACGGGCAGATCGAAGGGCTCGACGCCACCGTGCGCTTGCCCTTGGCGCGCTGACAGGCGGCCAGCGCCGGCGGCGCAACGTCGTCCCTGTGTGAGCCAGCGCCAGGCCGCCCGAAGGCTGCGACCTGCAGTGCTGCAGGGGTTTGAAACCCGGTCACAATGCCCAGCACCACCACTTCATCGGGACGACCGACGCGTCATGGAAAAAGTCCGCATCGACAAATGGCTCTGGGCCGCGCGCTTCTACAAGACACGCTCCCTGGCCACGGACGACATCCACAAGGGCCGGGTGCAGGTGAACGGCCTGGAGGCCAAACCGGCACGCGACGTGCG
>JANOUM010000701.1:0-3528 GCA_031416855.1 Rhodoferax sp.
ATTGGTTTCGCGGCCGCCACGCTGACCACCGGCAGCTTCGTGCCCCAGGCCTGGCACACCTTCCGCACCCGTGACGTGAGCGGCATCTCGCTGGGCATGTACAGCGTTTTCGTGCTCGGCTCGGTGTTGTGGTTCGCCTACGGCCTGATGATCACCGCCTGGCCGGTGGTGATCGCCAATGCCATCACGCTGGGGCTGGCGCTGGCGATCCTGTGGATGAAGCTGCACTTTCGCGCCAACACCTGACGGCCCCGCACGCCAAAACCTACTGCGCCGCAGCGGCCCGCTGCAGGCGATCCCGCACCCCATCCCACTGCGGCCCGACAGGCGGCGTCTCGACCCAGATCAGCTTGACGGCCTGTGCATCGAACTCGCGCAGCACCGCAAACAGCTGCTGTGCCGTCGCGGCGGCGTCGTCCGGCATGCGCCGGCACAGCACCGCCGCTGACCTGGAACGCAGAACGGTCCGCGTGTACGTGGCAATCACCGGAACCGAATGGGTGATATCGGAGCCCAGCAAGTCGAGCGCCGTCTGCAGGGCCTTGGCATCCATCAGCCGCACGCGGGCCTTGGGCGCATAGTGCGCCGCCAGGGTACCCGAAGCGCGCGGTGCAGGCGCCGCGAGTTGCGCCGCCTGATCAGGTGTGAGGACCTTGCGCCCGCTGACGTGCTGGACCTGCGCCGCCGTGATGGCGCCGGGACGCAGCAATACCGGCGCACCCCGGGTGCAGTCGATGATGGTGGACTCGATGCCGATGTTGCAGCCACCACCGTCGAGCACCCGCAACGTCGCGCCGAACTCATCCGCCACATGGGCCGCCATGGTGGGGCTGACCCGTCCGAACTGGTTGGCACTGGGTGCGGCGAGCCCCATCACACCAAGGTCCCGGCAGGCATGCAGCAGGGCCTGTGCCACCGGATGCGCCGGGCAGCGCAGGCCGATCGAACGCTGCCCACCGGCAGCTGCCGAACCCACGGCCGCGCGGCGCGGCAGGATCAGGGTCAGCGGCCCGGGCCAGAAACACTGCGCCAGCAATCGGGCGTAATCCGGTACATCGGTGGCGAAGAAGTCCAGGCCCGGCAAGCCCTGCTGCGTGTCGTCCACATGCACGATCAGCGGGTGGTTGCTGGGCCGCCCCTTGGCGGCGAATATCTTCGCCACCGCGGCGTCGTTGCCGGCATCGGCTCCCAGGCCGTAAACAGTTTCGGTCGGGAACGCCACCAGTTCGCCCGCCTGCAGGGCCAAGGCACAATCGCGCACCGACACATCGGCCAATCCGTCAAGCAGCATGGCCGTGTTACAGCGCAGGCAGGCCCAGCACCGCTGCGACCTGCGCCGCCGTCGTGCGCGCCTGATCAACGGTCTCACCGGTCACGGTCACGTGCCCCATCTTGCGACCCGCACGCGCCGATAACTTGCCGTACAGGTGCAGATGCACACCAGGCAGGGCCAGCACGCCAGCCCAGTCGGGCACCGCAGGCGCGCGCTGCAACCACAGCTCACCCAGCAGGTTGAGCATGATGGCCGGGCTGTGCTGTCGCGGCTGCACCAATGGCAGGCCGGCCAGGGTACGCACCTGAAGATCGAACTGCGACTGGTCGCAGGCGTCGATCGTGTAGTGGCCGCTGTTGTGCGGCCGCGGCGCGATCTCGTTCACCAGCAGGGTGTCGGAACCCTGCACCACGAAGAATTCGACGCACAACACCCCCACGTACTCCAGGCCGCGCGCGATGGCGCGGGCCGCGTCCACGGCCTGCGTGGCCAGCGCGGCCGGCAGGTTGCCCTTGAACACCTCGGTGGTGGCCAGGATGCCGTTGTGGTGCACATTGCGTTGCACGGGGAAATCGACCATTGCGCCATCCCAGCCGCGCGCCACGATGACGGAACACTCGGCCGCCAGCGGCAGTTGCTTCTCCAGCACACAGGGTACGCCCTGAAGCTGTGTCCAGGCCGCCTGCAACGCGGCGCGGTCGGCCACGCGCAGCTGGCCCTTGCCGTCATACCCGAGCCGGGCCGTCTTGAGGATGCCGGGCAGCAGGTCGTCCGTCACGCCGGCCAGCTGGGCCTCGTCGGTGAGGGCCACACAGGGCGCACACGGCACGCCGCAAGACGCGAAATGCGCCTTCTCCTTGATCCGGTCCTGCGCGATACGCAAAGCCGAGGCAGCCGGCGCGACCGGACGGTGCGCGCCTAGTGTCAGCATGGCGCCTGCGGGCACGTTCTCGAATTCGGTGGTGATGGCAGCGCAGCGCTGCATCATCTGCGCCAGGCCCTGCTCGTTCAGGTAGTCGGCCTGCACGTGGTAGTGGCTGATCAGGCCCGCCGGGCTGGCCGGGTCGGGGTCGAGCACGGCCGTGAAATAACCCATGGACTGCGCCGCCTGCACGAACATGCGGCCCAGTTGGCCGCCACCCATCACGCCCAGCGTGGTCTGCTGGCCAGTGGCCGTGGTACCGGGAAGGATGGTCTGTGCGCTCATGGTGATGCTTTCATTTCCTGCGCTGCGGTGCTGTTCGCCCGAAGAACGAACCCGCAGCCCGCTGCCCCCTGCGTTGCCGCGCCGGTTTTTCCCATCGCGCGGGATTCATGGCATGTTGCCCGACATCGGTGGTGGCACCACCATGGCCCGCGCCGCCTCGGTCTGACGGGCGCGGAACTGGTCGAGTTGCGCAGCCAGGGCCGCATCGCCAAGCGCCAGCATCGCCACCGCGAACAGGGCCGCGTTCGCGGCGCCCGCCGCGCCGATCGCAAAGGTGGCCACCGGAACGCCTTTGGGCATCTGCACGATGCTGTGCAGGGAGTCCACCCCGCAAAGGTGTCGGCTGGCCACCGGCACACCAAGCACGGGAACCGGGGTCTTGGCGGCCAGCATCCCCGGCAGGTGGGCTGCGCCGCCGGCACCGGCGATGATCGCGCGCAGGCCGCGCGTACGCGCGGCCTCGGCATACGCGAACATGTCGTCAGGCATGCGGTGCGCCGAAACCACGCGGGTTTCGTGACCGATGCCAAACTGTTGGAGAATCTCGACTGCGTGTTGCATGGTGTCCCAGTCGGAACTGGAGCCCATGACGACGCCGATTTGAATGTTCATGGTGGGTGGATTCTAGTCAGTCGCTCCCAATCTCCGAGATATACACAATGATCAACGTCACAGTAGAAAACTTCGATGCCGAAGTGATCGAGGCCTCCGCAACCATCCCGGTGCTGGTCGATTTCTGGGCTCCATGGTGCGGCCCCTGCAAGGTCATCGGCCCGCTGCTGGAAAAGGTCGAGCTCGCGTATGGCGGCCGTTTCAAGCTGGTCAAGATCGACTCCGAGCAGGAGCAGGAGCTGAGCCAGGCCTTCGGCGTCAAGAGCATCCCCACTTGCGTGCTCATGATGGGTGGCCGGCCGGTGGATGGTTTCATGGGCGCACAGCCCGAGGGGCAGATCAAGGCCTTTCTGGACAAGCACCTGCCACCGGCGGATGTGATGGAGGCCGAGGTTACCGGTGTGCAGGTGTCAGACGCCCCGGCCGAGGATGACCC
>JANOUM010000702.1:0-2101 GCA_031416855.1 Rhodoferax sp.
CATGGGCCAGGCCCTTGCCGTCGGGCGTGGCGCCCCACTTGCCGTCCTGCCCTGCGGCACCTTCGTGCATGAGCTTGGCGCGCGCCGCCTTCTCGTTGTATTTCGGATTCCCCAAGGTCACGGAGTCCTTCACCAGCGACATCTCCCATTCCAGCTTCGGATCCAGTGCCGAGCGCTGGTACAGCTTGCCCTGGCGCCACTCGAAGCGTTTGCGGCCGTCCTGGGTGCGCAGCAGTTGCATGTCCATGCCGCCGGGCCGGGCGGCCGGGCCGGAGGTGAACAGCGACGGGTACTTGCCGGCGCTGCCATGGCAATCCTTGCAGTCGACTTCGATCGCCGCCGCGACCTCGCCGTAGATGTGGCCATTGCCATGGGCGTCCTGCGAAAAATGGCAATCCACGCAGTGCATGCCCACATCCAGATGGACCGAGGTGAGGTGCACCGCTTTCTTGAACTTCTGCGGGTCTTCGTCCGACACCGGCTGGTTCTTCGCGTCCACCAGCGTCCCCTTGCGATCGCGCTTGAAGATCGAGCGGAAGTTCCAGCCGTGGCCATGGTAGTCGGCGAACTGGGTGTCCTTGAGTTGCGGGTTGAGTTCGGACACGCGTTTGGAGAACTCCGGGTCACCCCACAGGCCCCGTATCGCCGCCTCTTCCGGGTTGCGGTCCTGGATCTTGCGGATCTCGGCGTCGGTGGGGTACTTTTGCTTCTTTGGCCACATGAAGGGGGCGTCCGACTCGTAGTCCCACATCGTGGTGCCATAGAACGAATTCACGAAGATGTTGGGCTGGTGCATGTGGCACACCATGCACTGCGAGGACGGAATGGCGCGTGTGAACTGGTGCGAGATCGGGTGCCCGGACTGGTAGGTCGGAATCGCCGGGTCCGAGGTGGCGGTCTTGCCCTCGTTTCCGTATTTCGCATACGGGCCGGAGTGCCGCGGGTCGCGGTCGTTCGCATACGGCGTGTGGCAGGCCGTGCAACCCGAGGACCGGTAATCGCCGGGTTGCTCGTTGGTGCCCAGGAACCACAGGTGCGGGTCGTTCAGCCGCGTCTTGGTGATATTGATCAGCGGAACGGCGATCCGGTTGCCGGTGGCGGGGCCGCGGTTGGACTGGCGCACGTCGGGGCGACCCGGCTCGTCGAGCTTCTGGATCGCGCCACCCACGTTCGGCAGGCCGATCTCGGGGAACTGCGTCCCGTTGATCTTGCCGCCGCGCTCGAACACCCGGAACACATCGCCCGGGGGCACCGTCTCCCAGGCCGGCAATGGGGCCAGGCTCTCCAGGATGCCCATGGCGCGCATCTGCGGCGTCACGGCCACGGGGTTCTTGAGCAGCGCCGGTTCGCTCTGGCTGGTGTAGGCCTCGCCCAAGATGTAGCGCTTGAAGGGCAGGATGCCGTTGTTGTAGGCTGCGCCGCCCCACAACATCGCGCTGGTGGCCATCAGGCTGCGTTCGTTGGCCTGCACGATGGGCATGTGGCAGGCGCCGCACGAGTCGCGCGCCACGCGCAGGTCGCCGGGGTTGATGAAGCGGATGAACTGCGGGCTTTCCCGGTTGAGCTTGGTATAGCTGCCGGCGGGGTTCGACGAGGACGGGTAGTTCCACTGGAACGGATGGCGCGGCAGGATGTGTGCCTGCTCCATCGCCATGATGTAGGGCTTGTCACTGCGCAGGCTGTCCTTGGGCCGATGGACCGTGGAATTTCCGCCGTGGCAATCGGTGCAACCCAGCACCACTCCGGGGTTGGCATGCATGGTGCGGTGGTCGTTTGCCGCCGCATTGTGCGAGTGGCAGCTTTCGCAGCCTGCCGACTTGGCCAGCGCATCGGCCGCCGTCTGGCGCACTGGCGCGGCCGGCGCGCTGACGGGGTCGGGACGGACCGTCTGCTTGGCAGCTTCCGAATGCGCCAACGGCAGTTGCACGCCCAGGAAGATCCCCAAGGCCGCGATCGCGCCGCCGACCAACAGGAATTTTCTAAACATCGTACGGGTGTTCATATCAGTGGTCACGGGCTGGGGTGAGGGGGTTGCGGTTTTGCCAGTGGGGGCGGTATTGGGTGTTTGGGGGGTTGGGCAAAAGGGCTGCCAGAACCCCCC
>JANOUM010000703.1:0-1809 GCA_031416855.1 Rhodoferax sp.
GCCGCCTACCCCGAAACCCATCCGCGCGCCCGCAGCCCGGAGCATGACCTGCATGCCTTCGCGATGAAGGTCAAGAGTGGCGCCAATTCGGCCATCACGCAGTACTTCTACAACCCGGACGCCTACTTTCGGTTTGTCGACGATGCACGGCGCATGGGTGTGAACGTGCCGGTTCTGCCGGGAATCATGCCGATCACCAACGCCACCCAGTTGATGCGGTTTTCCGACATGTGCGGCGCCGAGATCCCGCGCTGGATCCGCCTTCGCCTGCAGGCCTACAAGGAGGATATTGCCTCGATCCGCGCTTTTGGCCTGGACGTGGTCACCGCCATGTGCGACAAGCTGCGGACCGGCGGCGCCCCGGCGCTGCACTTCTACACCATGAACCAGAGTGCACCGGCGCTGGAGATCTGCCGGCGCCTGGGCCTCCAATAAATGCCATTAGACTTGGCGCCATGAAGATCCTCTTGACCGGCGCCGCGGGCTTTATCGGCATGACCACGTCGCTGCGCCTGCTGGCGCGCGGCGACGACGTGGTGGGGTTGGACAACCTCAACGACTACTACGATGTGACACTCAAACAGCGTCGGCTCGACCGGTTGACGCCGCACGGCAACTTTCGTTTCATCAAGATGGACGTGGCCGACCAGGCCGGCACGGCGCAGTTGTTCGCGCAGGAAAAGTTCGACCGGGTGATCCACCTGGCAGCCCAGGCCGGAGTGCGCTACTCGCTACAGAACCCGCATGCCTATGTGGAAAGCAACCTGGTGGGATTCACCAATATCCTCGAAGGTTGTCGTCATGCCGGCGTGCAGCACCTGACCTACGCGTCGAGTTCCAGCGTGTATGGTGGCAACACCAAGATGCCGTTCTCGGAGCACGACAGTGTCGACCACCCGGTCAGCCTGTATGCGGCCACCAAGAAGGCAAATGAATTGATGGCGCACACCTACAGCCATCTGTTCGGGTTGCCGACGACCGGGCTGCGGTTCTTTACCGTGTACGGCCCCTGGGGCCGGCCCGACATGGCGCTGTTTCTGTTCACCAAGGCGATCCTGGAGGGGCGCCCGATCGACGTGTTCAATTACGGCAACATGCAGCGCGACTTCACCTATGTGGACGATATCGTCGAAGGGGTGATCCGCGTGATGGACCGCACAGCCACCGCCGACCCCGCCTTTGACGCCGTGCAGGCGGACCCGGCCACCAGCAACGCGCCGTACCGGGTTTTCAACATCGGCAACAACAACCCGGTGCCGCTGCTGGACTTCATCGGCTGCATTGAAGACGCCCTGGGCAGAAAGGCGGAAAAGCGGCTTCTGCCCCTGCAGGATGGTGATGTGCCTGCCACGTACGCCAATACCGATGCCTTGCGCGACTGGGTCGGATTCGTGCCCGGGACCAGCATCCAGGATGGCATTGCGCGGTTCGTGGCCTGGTACCGCGGTTACTACCAGGTCTGACCTGACCTGGACCCTTGGGTCAACGTGCAATGGTTTTCACGTAGTCGAGCAGGCCGCGCACCCCCTCCTCACACAAGTCCAGTACCTTCTCGAAGCCCCGGATGGAGCCGTAGTACGGGTCGGGGATCTCCAGCGTGCCCGTTGCCGGCGCGAACTCCAGCAGGAGCCGCAGTTTGTGGCTGTGCTCCCCTGGACACAGCTGGCGCAGTTGGTTCATGTTGGCCTGGTCCATCGCCAAAACCATATCGAAGCGTTCGAAGTCTTTGTCAGTAACCTGCCTTGCACGCCCCTTGCCAACCGGGTAGCCCCGCTGCGTCAGCAGTGTCCTGGCGCGAGGATCAATAGG
>JANOUM010000704.1:0-2665 GCA_031416855.1 Rhodoferax sp.
TTCTTGCGAAACACCTGCCGGGCGGTGTTTTCCGGCGTCTCGATGGCGCGCGTGATGCTCGACTCGCCGCGCGGCGGCGGCACCAGCACGTCGAGGATCCGCTCCTCGGCGGCGTCGGCCGCGCGCGCCCGGACCTTGACCATCTCGGCCTCGCGGGTCTGCTTGACGGCCACATCCGCCAGGTCGCGGATGATGGTGTCGACATCCTTGCCGACATAACCGACCTCAGTGAACTTGGTGGCCTCGACCTTGATGAAGGGCGCGTCCGCCAGGCGCGCCAGCCGGCGCGCGATCTCGGTTTTCCCCACGCCGGTAGGGCCGATCATCAGGATGTTCTTGGGCGTGATCTCGCTGCGCAGGCCGGGCTCGACCTGCTGGCGGCGCCAGCGGTTGCGCAGCGCGATCGCAACCGCACGTTTGGCCTGGTGTTGGCCGACGATATGTTTGTCGAGCTCGCGCACGATCTCCTGCGGGGTCAATGCGGACATTTAGGTTGTTTTTGGTGGTGGCACTTGGCCGCAGTGCGACTGCGTTCAGGGCAGGGTTTCGATGGTGTGATGCATGTTGGTGTAGATGCACAACTCGCCGGCGATGGCCAGCGACTTGCGCACGATCTCGGCCGCCGACATGTCGGTATTGTCCAGCAGCGCTATGGCGGCGGCTTGCGCATACGCCCCCCCGGAACCGATCGTCACGATGCCATTTTCCGGCTCCAGCACGTCGCCGTTGCCGGTGATGATCAGCGACGCGTCCTGGTCCGCCACCGCCAGCATCGCTTCCAGGCGACGCAGGACGCGGTCCGTGCGCCAGTCCTTGGTGAGTTCGATCGCGGAGCGCACCAGATGACCCTGGTGCTTTTCAAGTTTGGCCTCGAAGCGCTCGAACAGGGTGAATGCGTCTGCGGTCGCACCGGCAAATCCCGCCAGGACCCTGCCGTGGTAGAGCTTGCGCACCTTGCGGGCGGTGCCCTTGACCACGATATTGCCCAGTGTGACCTGTCCGTCGCCACCGATCGCGACTTCATGACCCGACGCGGACTTGCGCCGCACGCTGATGATGGTGGTTCCGTGAAATTGTTCCATGTTTGATGCAGTTCAGGGCTGTGGGCAAAAAAGCAAGTCCGCAGGCCGGACGGCCCGGCTTGGAAGGCCCTAGTTGGATCGCAGCACGACCCGGGCATGTTCGTGGATGCCGATGACATGGAAAAACGCAGCCACCAGCCGGTGCACTTCGCGGAACTGCACGTGGCAGCCTTCCGATTGCCGGGCGGCAACCCAGTTCAGGATGCTGCCGGCGGCGGAAAAATCAACGCGGATCAGGTTGGCGCAGGAAATGACCAGCCGCGCACCCCCCTGGCGGGCATCTTCCAGCCGCGCCAGCGCATCGGTGGCCTCGCCCATGATTTCGCCGGCCAGTTCCACCACGGCCGCGGGCGATGAGTCGTACCCCATCGGCATCGTCAGCGCCAAGCTGTCCACGGCCTCGGGTACCGTATCTTCTTCATCCGCGTCAACTCCATCGGACTTGTCGGACCCGCCAGCCAGGGCCCCGCCGGACGTCTCGGGCACATAGGCGCAACGCACATCCTGCCAGGCCGGCGGTGAGACTTCGAAGGTCACGCAGTATTCGAGTGCGACCAGTTCGAAGTCGTCCTGCTGACCCATGACGCGCAGCGCGTCCATGCGAAGCCGCCAGCAGGCCTGCCTGACCGAATTTTTGCCCGGCGGCGTGCCGGCGCGCAGCACCCGGTCCAGATTGTCGGGCCCGCGAAAACGCAGGTGTACCGGCCGCGCCGCCCATTGGCTGAACACTTTCCCGAGGGGCTCGACCGCATCGTCTTCCAGAGCGCTCATCTGGCTCCAGTCGAGGAACCAGGGCGATGGGGCGTTGGCCAGTGCAAGTTCGAGTTCGTCGACCGCAGCGGCGCCAAACTCTGCCGGGCTGCTCCAGATCGGCTCGTCTTGCAGCCGCAACGGGATGGTGCGCGCGGTGGAACCCGCCGCCTTCAGGCCCAGCATTTCCGGCATGGAAAACCAGGCCGGCGCGGAGCGGCCGAATCGCTCGGCAAACGCGATCGCGACACTGTCGAAGCGCTGTTGCTGACCGGTCGCCCGGTACAGGTCGAACAGGGCCGCGCTGCAAATTTCGATCTGGTCACGACGCAGGTCGTCCGCCTTGAGCGCTTCGAGCAACGCGGCTTCGGCGCCGCCGTTGTCGCCGTTGGCAAAACGGATGGCCGCCTCTTCCAGATCACCATCGTTGACCGCCTCGACGGTTTTGACCCCGAACGACTGCGAGTTGGCAGAAGCTGCGGGCTCCGGGTGGCTCGCCGAGGGTCGCGGCGGCGCTGGCGGCTTGGCCCGAGCGGGTGCCGGCGCCGCACCGAACATCGACACCAGCTGGGTCGGCATGAATTCAGACTCCTCTGCTCCGGTAGCCTCAGGCATCGTGGCGAGTCTGGTGGCCGCGTAGCTGATGTCGGTGACCGACGCCCCGGAGCGCGGCGGCAACGCCACCGGTGCTGCCTGTTCCGGCCAGCCCGGGCTGCCCTTGGCCGCGGCATCGGCACTGCCAGCTGCTGCCGGTTTTGCGCTATCCGTCTTGCCCTGCCACCACTGGTTGGACATCTGGGCCTCGATCTCGTCGATCTTCTTGATGGTGCTGG
>JANOUM010000705.1:0-1948 GCA_031416855.1 Rhodoferax sp.
CTGCTTCTTCGCGCAGTACTTTCTCTACATCGACCCGACCATCGTGTTTGGCGTGGACAAATCGGTCGAGATGCTGCTGGTCAGCATGATCGGCGGCGCCGGCACGGTCTATGGTCCGCTGATCGGCGCGCTGCTGCTGGCGCTGGTCGGCGAGGGCACGCGCGTGTTGACGCAGATTCCGGGCCTCTCCTTGGTGCTTTACGGCGCCCTGCTGGTGGTCATCATCGCCTTTTTGCCCAATGGCCTGGTCGATCTGTTCAAGCGCCGCAGCAAGCCCGGCGGCGGCAAATCATGATGCTGCAGGTTCAGGGTCTGACCAAGATCTTCGGCGGCTTGCGCGCCGTGGACGACGCCAGCCTGAGTGTCGATGAAGGTCGCATCGTGGCCTTGATCGGGCCCAACGGCGCCGGCAAGACGACGCTGTTTGCCTGCATCGCCGGCTTCCTGCCGATCGACGCGGGCCAGGTCAGCTTCATGGGCCAGGACATCACGGGATTGCCGGTACACCAGATCGCGCGCCGCGGCATGGTGCGCACCTTCCAGATCACGCAGCCTTTCGCCCGCCTGAGCGTTCACGAGAACATCGCCGTCGGCGCGTATCAGAAGTTTGCTCATCCGGACGAGGCCTGGGCACACGCGCGCCAGGTCGCGCAGCAGGTCGGCATGGAGCCGATGCTGGGGCAGCCCGCGGCCGACCTCACGGTGGCCGGGCGCAAGCGGCTGGAGCTGGCGCGCGCGCTGGCGACCTCGCCCAAGCTGCTGCTGCTCGATGAGGTGATGGCGGGCCTGAATCCATCGGAGATCGAAGAGATCATCGTCATCATCCGCAAGATCCGGGACAGTGGCGTCACGGTGTTGCTGATCGAGCATGTGATGCACGCCGTGATGAGCCTGTCCGACCACATTCACGTGCTGTCCTACGGCAAGATCATCGCCCAGGGCAAGCCGCAGGAGGTGGTGAACAACCGCGACGTGATCGAGGCCTACCTGGGACGCGGCGCCGCCGAGCAGACCATGGCCGCAGCCGCCGGAGCCGACCATGCTTGAAGTGCGCAAGCTGCACGCTGGCTACGGCAGCGTCGAGATCCTGCGCGGCATCGATCTGGATGTCGGCCAGAGCGAGATCGTCGCCGTGCTGGGCAGCAACGGTGTCGGCAAATCGACGCTGAACAACAACCTGTCGGCGCTGTACCGGCCCTTTGCCGGATCGATCCGCTTCAAGGGCGAGGAGCTGGTCGGGCTGAGTTCGACCGAGGTGGTGCGGCGCGGCCTGATTCATGTGCCCGAGGGTCGGCGCGTCTTCCCCAACCTGAACGTGCGCGAGAACCTGGAGCTGGGCAGCCTGGTGCGCGGCAAACCGAACCGCGCACGCAACCTGGCGCGCGTGGTCGGCATCTTTCCGCGCCTGAAAGAGCGCTTCGCGCAGTCGGCCGGCACCTTGTCGGGCGGCGAGCAGCAGATGCTGGCGATCGGGCGCGGCCTGATGTCGGAGCCCGAACTGCTGATCATGGACGAGCCCTCGCTCGGACTCTCGCCGATCCTGGTCGAGGAGATGTTTGCGCTGATCCGCAGCATCAACGCCGACGGCCTGTCGATTCTGCTGATGGAACAGAACGCGGTGCAGTCGCTGGCGATCGCGCATCGCGGCTACATCATCGAGAACGGCGCGGTCGCCATGCAGGGCAGCGCCATTGAGCTGGCGCGCGACCCCGACCTGCGCAGAAACTATTTAGGTCTCTGATCGATGAACGCCGCCCTGCCGCTGCCCAAGTACCACCAGATCTACCTGGTGCTGCGCGAGCAATTGCAGGATGGCCGTTTCGCCCATGGCATGCCGGCGGAAACTGCGCTGAGCAAGCAGTTCGCCGCGGGCCGCGTGACGGTGCGCCGCGCGCTCGAACAACTGGCCGGCGAGGGCTTGATCGTGCGCCAGGCCGGACGCGGGACC
>JANOUM010000706.1:0-2067 GCA_031416855.1 Rhodoferax sp.
TTGTTCGCTCCAGGCGATCAGGGTGTCGGCAATCGTCTGTGCCGAGCCGACCCACGGTGCCTGGCGGCTGCCCAGCACCATCTTCTCCAGCAACTTGCGACGGGTCCATTGCGGGCCCGCGCTGCGGGTCATGGCCTCGACATTGGACACGATCGCCTGGCTTTTTCCGGTGTCGATGGGCTCGTCGATGTCGTAGTTGGCAAAGTCGATGCCCATGGACGCCGCAGCGTGCACCAGGGCACTTTCGGAACTGGCGTAACGCTGGTAGTCGGCAAACTTCTCCTGTGCCTGCGCATCGGTCTCGGCGGTGACGATGGTCGCGCCCAGGAACACCTTGATGTCGTTGGCACCGCGCCCCTGCGCCACGGCCTGCGACCGGATGGCCTGCACGATCTGTTGCACCGCGGGCTGGCTCTGGCCGTTCAGGAAAACACACTCCGCGTGGGTCGCGGCAAAACGCGAGCCGCGCGTCGACGAACCGGCCTGGTAGAGCAGCGGTGTGCGCTGGGGCGAGGGCTCGCTCAGGTGCATGGCATGCAGCTGGTACTGCAGGCCCTGGTGATGCACCTTGTGCACCCGCGCCGGATCGGCGTAAACACCGCGGCTGCGATCACACAACACGGCACCGTCTTCCCAACTGCCTTCCCACAGCTGGTAGACCAGGGCCATGTATTCGTCGGCCAGGTCATAACGGTCATCGTGGGCGGTCTGGCCGCTCAGGCCGTTGGCCCGGGCCGCACTGTCGAGGTAGCCGGTGACGATGTTCCAGCCGATGCGTCCGCCGGTCAGGTGGTCCAGCGTGGACATGCGCCGGGCAAACAGGAAGGGCGCTTCGTAGGTGAGGTTGGCCGTGACACCAAAACCCAGGTGTTGTGTCACCGCGGCCATGGCGGGAATCAGCAGGGTGGGGTCGTTGACCGGTACCTGCACCGCGCCCCGAACCGCCGCATCCGGGCTGGCGCCCAACACGTCGTACACGCCGACGACGTCCGCAAAAAAGATGCCGTCGAACAGGCCCGCCTCCAGGCGGCGGGCATAGTCGGTCCAATAATGCAGTTCGCGGTAGCGCGTGGACTGGTCGCGCGGGTGTGTCCACAGACCCTGCTGGATATGGCCGACGCAATTCATGTCGAACGCGTTGAGGTGGATTTCCTTGGTCATTGTGGCTCCGTGTTGTTCCAATATAGTGGACGATAGTACCTTCCAGCACCAGCAAATCTGGGTCACCCAGGGCATGCTGGTGTTCCAGGAAGGGGCCGACACGCATCGGCTGGAACGTGGCGACTGCCTGCAACTGGGGCCGCCGGTCGACTGCAGTTTTTACAACCCGCTGGGCACGTCGTGCAAGTATGTGGTGGCGCTGGTTCGCAGGTAGCCGGCAGGTCGCATCGATGCGAAGCCCGCCTACCCTTCGATCCGGGTGGCAGCGTGCCGCGTGATCGACTTCACCTCCATGGCGAGCTTGTCGGCAAAGGTCTGCCCACTGTGGGTGAGGTCTGGATGGATATCCCTGATGGCCTGGTCGATCGCGTCAGGCATCCTGGCCGCGAGGGACAGCGCCACTGATTGCAAGTATTTCGCCTTCATGCCGATCTGTGTGGCAAGACCTTGCACCTGGGTTTTGCCGATTTTTCCGGGAAACATTTCGCCGCCCACATTGAACGCGAACTCTTTCGACAAGCCCGGGTAGATCCGGGTGCACATCAAATCGTAGAACGGCGCGAGACGAACCCCCTCGCCGGGACGCTGGTGGATCGAGAGGTTCTTGGCGTGGCTGTCGTTGTTTCCCACGAAGATGTTGAAGAAGATCCACTGCGCAAAGGCTTGCAGGTCCAGCGCCGCATGTGCGCTGTACTGGCGGATGGTCTGCGCGCAAACAGCAACGCCGGGGCCGCCCTCGTTCTCGTATTTCTTTTCGGAGCCCATGCCGGCGAGCTGACAGAAGTCGTACTGGATCAGCCGCCCCAGCGCGTTGTCGGCACGGGTGAACCGGTCGAAGCGCTCGACGATGCAGGATCGGGTCAGCGGCTCGTAGAAGACATTGGCGGTGCGGAGCCCACAGTGGGC